>NZ_DASXJD010000217.1:0-9345 GCF_036497585.1 Actinomycetospora sp.
CCGTGTCTGAGCACGGAAACGCACGCACAAGACCGCAGGTCAACCGGCGGCCGCCCACGCCTCCAGCATCGCCCGCGCGATCGACACCCCGCCGGGCAGGATGAGCTCCCGGTCCTCCCCGGCCTCGAATGCGGTGCCGCCGACCCCGCGCGCGCCGGACAGCCGCGTCACCGGCCCCTCGCCCTCGCGGGTCATCCAATCGCCCGCGGCCAATGCCTCGCGCAGCTCGTCACGCGTCACCCAGCGCGCGTTCTCGATCTCGCCCTGCTGCAGCTTCATCGGCGCGTCCGGGTCGGCGACGGCCGAGAACCCGATCATGAGCGAGCGGGGGAACGGCCAGGGCTGCGAGCCGAGGTAGGTGATCGTCGAGACCGTGACCCCGACCTCCTCGGCGCACTCCCGGGCCACGCACGCCTCGAGCGACTCGCCCGCCTCGACGAACCCCGCCAGCACCGAGTACCGGCCCTCCGGCCAGATCGGCTGGCGGGCCAGCAGCACGCGGTCGGCGCCGTCGTGCACCAGGCAGATCATCGACGGGTCGGTCCGGGGGTACTCCTCGTGGTCGTGCGCCTCGCAGAGCTGGGCCCAGCCGGCCTTGATCGCGCGCATCGGCGACCCGTCGCGGCCGCAGAACCGGGAGCGGTCGTGCCAGGAGAGCAGCGCCACCGCGGTGGTCAGCAGCCCGGCGGACCGGGCGTCGAGGTCGCCGCCCGAGACCCGCAGGTCGCGCCAGCGCTCCATCGCGGAGAACCCGGAGCCGGCGTCAGCCTGGAAGTTCTCGGGCAGCTCGTCGGGGTCGGGCACCCGCAGGCCCCAGTAGGTGGTCCCGTCCTCGTCGCCGAGCAGCACGGCGCCGGGCGGGATCGTGTCCCCGAATTCGCGGGCCGGGGCGTCGACCAGGCGCAGCGACCCGTCGTCGGCCTCCTCCACCGGCGTGCGCCCCCGCGGGTCGACCCGCACCACCCGCGCGAGTGGCCACGTCGACGCGACCTGGTCCGGGTCGTCGCGCACCTGCTCGCGCCGGTCCACCGTCGAGCGGGACAGGCGGGGCAGGGAGTCGAGGTGGAACGCGGCGCGCAGGTCGGGCCCGGCGGTCGCGGAGCTCGAGGTGGTGGTCACGTGATCGATGTTCCCCCGGGAACCCGGATCCCGCCCAATGCGCCCAGCGACGTCGCCGTCGTCGACGCGTCGGCGACCACGACCCCGGTGAACCGGGCCGGCGCGAGGAACTCCGCGGCCGCCGCGGCCGCCTCCTCCACGGTGACCGCCTCGAGACGCTGGGGGTGCTCGCGCACCCACTCCGAGGACAGCCCCACCCCCGCGAGCCCGGCCAGCGTCGAGGCGAGCCCCGCCTGGGTCGTCATGGAGATCAGCAGCGAGCCGATCGCGTACCGCCGCGCCGACTCCAGCTCCGACGCCGACGGCGGCACGACGGCGGCCCGGCCCAGCTCGTAGCGCATCTCCAGCAGCGCGGCGGCGGTGACCTCGGAGGCACAGTCGGTCTCGACGAGCAGCGCCGCGCCGTACGGGTCGAACTCCAGCGACGACGACGCGTGGTACGTGTAGCCCTTGTCCTCGCGCAGGTTCTCCACGAGCCGTGACGAGAAGTAGCCGCCGAACGCCAGGTTCGCCAGCTGCAGCGCGGGATAGCGCCGGTCGGTGCGGGGGATGGCGGCCGCGGAGAGCCGCAGCTGGGACTGCACCGCGCCCGGGCGGTCGACCAGCAGCAGCTCGGAGCCGTGCAGCGCGGGCAGCGGCGGCAGCACCGAGGCCTCGCCGGGGGTGTCCCACGCCGCGAGCGCCGCGGCCACCGCGGCGACGGCGTCGTCGGGATCCAGGTCCCCGACCAGCACGAGCACCGACCCGGACGGCACCACCATGCGGCGGTGCAGGGCGAGCAGCTCCTCGGTGCCGACCCCGAGGACCTCGTCGACGTCGGGCATCTCCCGGGTCACCGGGTGGTCGCCGTAGCGCTGGCGCTGCAGGGCGCGCCGCGCGATCACCGACGGCTGCGCGGCCGCGACCTGGATGCGCTCGGCGAGGCGCTCGCGCTCCCGCTCGACCTCGTCCGCCGGGTAGGACGCGGAGGTAAGGACGTCGGCGACGACGTCGAGCAGGGTCGGCAGCCCGTCGGCCAGGGCGTGCCCGGCCGCGGCGAGCCGCTCGGGGTCGACCGAGAAGCCGAGCTCCCCGCCGACGCCGGCGAGGTCGTCGTCGAGCGAGACCCGGCTGCGCCGGGAGGTCCCCGACAGCGCGGTCGAGGCGAGCACCTCGGCGACGGCGGTGTGCCGCGGGTCGGCGTCGGAGAACGGGATCCGGAGGCGGACCTCGACCATCGGGACGGCGGGCCGGCGCACCGCGATCACGCGCAGGCCGTTCGACAGCACGGTGTCGGTCTCGGCGGGCGCGGGGACCTGCGGCTGGGGCCGCAGCGGCGGCAGACCCCGGGGTCCGGTCGGGGTCCGGCCGATCTCCGTGGCGGAGCGGCGCAGGGCGGTGTCGGGCGCGGCGCCCGGCGGCGTCGTCGAGGGCGCGCTCATGCGTCGGCTCCGGGGGTGAGGACCAGCAGGGCCCGGGAGTCGGGGCTCAGCGCCGCGGCCGCGGCCCCGACGGCCTCGGGGGTGACGGCGGCGATGGCGGCGGGGAGTTCGTCGGAGAGCTCCGCCCGCCCGTGCACCAGCTCGGCGGAGCCGAGCGCGAGCATCCGGTTCATCAGCCGGTCGTGCTCGCGGTAGAGCGCCGCGGACCACCGGGCGGTGACCCGGCGCAGCTCCTCGGGATCGGGACCGTCGACGGCGAGGCGGCCGAGCTCGGCGTCGACGGCGTCGACGATCCGGCGGGGCTCGACGCCGTCGGGGTGCACCGCGGTGATCGTGAAGGTGTCGGGGTCCCGGGCGTCCAGCGGGGCGCCCATGAGCCCGGCGGAGGCGGACAGGTCGGTGACGAGCCCGTCGCCGTAGACCAGCCGCTGGGTGAGGCGCGCGGCCTCACCGTCGGTGAGCAGGCTCGCGAGCACCGCGTGGGCGAGGTAGCCGGAGAGGTCGGTGTCCGGGTCGGGCATGCGGTAGCCGAGGGCGAGCGCGGGCAGCGGGGCGTGGGCGTCGACGACGGACTCGGTGCGCTCGCCGTCGGGAGCCGGCTCGCCGAAGGACGGCCGGGCGGGCACCGGCCGCGCCGGGATGTCACCGAAGTGGCGCTCGACGAGCGCGGCCGCATCGGAGACGTCGAAGTCGCCGACCACGGTGAGCACCGCGTTGCCCGGTGCGTAGTACGCGTCGAAGAACGCCGCGGCGTCGTCGAGGGAGGAGCGCTCGAGGTCGGTGAAGTCGCCGTAACCGTTGTGGGCGTTCGCGAAGCTGGAGTAGAGCACCGGCGGGAGCAGGATCCAGGGGAAGCCGCCGTACGGCCGGTTGAGGACGTTGAGCCGGATCTCCTCCTTCACCACGTCGATCTGGTTGGCGAGGTTCTCCTCGGTCAGCTTCGGGGCGCGCAGCCGGTCGGCCTCGAGGAAGAGCCCCCGCTCGAGCGCCGCGGCCGGGAGGATCTCGAAGTAGTCCGTGTAGTCCTGGTGGGTCGAGCCGTTGAACACCCCACCGGAGCCCTGCACGTGCCGGAAGTGGGCGAGTTTCTCCAGGCTCTCCGAGCCCTGGAACATCAGGTGCTCGAAGAGGTGCGCGAACCCGGTGCGTCCCTCGGGCTCGCTGCGGAACCCGACGTCGACGTGGACCGCGATCCCGACGACGGGGTTGGCGGTGTCCGGGGCGAGCAGGACCCGCAGACCGTTGTCGAGGATGAGGCGATGGCGCGCCGCGTCACTCGTGCTCCCGGGGGAGCTGGGTGGTGCCGGAGCGGCAGCGGGGTTCGGGGGGAGGGCGGCCGTACTCACCCCCCGACCCTAACGGCGACCGCGAGTGGTGGCTGGGCCCCGGGCGGACGTCGATCGGGTTGCCCGCACGCGGGTGGGCCGCACCGCGTGCGGGCCGGTGCTGCGCCGGGTCCGGGCGGCGGCGGGCCGGCTGCGCTGCGCCGGCACGCGGCCGGTGCCGGGGCGGCCCGGACGCCGACGGGGCCCGGTCCCGGCCCGGCGGGTGTGGTCCCGGGTGACGACGACGAGCAGGGCGCCGGCGCCGAGGGCGGCGGCGACGGCCAGCGCGAGCTCGAGGCGCGCGACCACCGGGGAGACGCCCTGACCGGCGACGTCGGTGCTCGCGGTCGGGGTCCGCATGCCGCTGCCCGCGACGGTCACGGGGCCCGTGAGGTGCCCGTCCGCGGGGACCACGACCGGCACCGGAGTGCCCGGCGGCCGCCCGCACCCGTCGAGCACGGCCTGCCGGCGGGCGCCGGCGACCTCGAGGGCGACCGAGTCGTGCGGTTCGGGCGAGACGCAGGACGCGCTGGCGGTGACCACGGCGGTGGCGGTCACCATCGGGACCGGCGCGGGGGCCGGCGGGGCCGGCGCGAGCCCGACGACGCGGGCCAGCACCGACACCTGGGGCACGGCCACCGCGAGGACCACGACGACGGCCATGGCGCCCAGCGCGAGTGCGACGAGCACCCCGAGCGTGCGCCCCGCGGGAAGCCTCGACGTTCGGGCCCGACCGCCCGCGTACGCCGGGACGCGGCCGTGGGAGGCGAGGACGCCGGGGAGTGACACGGGCGTGATTCTGCCGACGCCGCGCCGGACCCGATGGAGGGAGCCCGGCGTCGTACCCACGATGACCGACTGCTACACCTACGCGTTCTGCCGACACTCCGCCCGCCCCCCGCCCGGCCCTGCTGCGACCCAACGGGAGGCGGGCCGGCGACGCCCCGTGCCCGGGTGAGGGCGGCCGCCGCGTCAGGACGTCCGCTCCCCCAGCAGCCGCCACAGGTGGGCGATCGCCTCGGCGCCCGCGAGCAGCAGCGGCAGGACCGCCCGCTCGTCGGGGGCGTGGATGCGGTCGCCGGGCAGCATGACCCCGAGGAAGGCCAGCGGAGCGGCTAGCCGGGTGGTCAGCAGCGCCTCGGGCCCGCTGCCGCCCTCGCGCGCGGGCAGCACCTCGGCCCCGAGCGCGATCCCCATCGCCTCGCGGATGGCGGCGACGAGGTCGGAGTCGAGGTCGCAGATCAGCGGCGGGACGCCGGGGCCGCCGGTGGACACCTCGGCGTCGATGCCGGCCGGGATCCGCTCGGCGACGAACCGCTCGACGAGGGCCTTGATGCGGGCCGGGTTCTGGTCGGCGACCAGCCGGAACGTCATCTTCAGCGTGGCGACGTGCGGGACGATCGTCTTGTGGCCCGGCCCGGCGTAGCCGCCGTGGAGGCCGTTGACCTCGGCGGTCGGGCGCGCCCAGAGCCGTTCGTAGGTGCTCCAGCCCGCCTCGCCCGCCGTCGCCGTCGCGCCGGCGGCCGACCCGGCGAGCCAGGCGGGCTCGTCGAAGGGCAGCGCCGCCCAGGCCTCGCGCTCGCGGGCGGTGGGCTCGCGGACGTCGTCGTAGAAGCCCGGGACGGCGACGCGGCCCGCGTCGTCGTGGAACGCCGCGACCAGGGCCGCGAGCTCGGTGACCGGGTTGGCGACCGCCCCGCCGAACTGGCCGGAGTGCAGGTCGACCGAGGCGCCGTGGAAGACCACCTCGAGGTCGACCATCCCGCGCATCCCGGTGCACACGGTCGGCACCTCGCGGTCGACCATGCCGGTGTCGGTGACGACGATCTCGTCGCAGGCCAGCGCGTGCGCGTGCGCGTCGAGGAGATCGGCCAGGTGCGCCGACCCCGACTCCTCCTCGCCCTCGACCAGGAGCTTGAGCGAGACCGCCGGGGCCGCGGCGCCGGTGGCCGCGAGGTGGGCCCGGACGCCCAGCAGCACCATCGCGAGGTGGCCTTTGTCGTCGGAGGCGCCGCGGCCGCGGAGCTCCTCGCCGACGACCTGCGGGTGGAACGGGGCGAACGACCAACCGTCCTCGAGGTCGGCGGGCTGGACGTCGTGGTGGCCGTAGACCAGCACGGTGGGTGCGGCCGGATCGGCAGCGGGCCAGTGGGCGTAGACCGCCGGGAGCGCCGCGGTGTCGGACCAGACCTCGACGGTCGGCCAGCCGTCCCGGCGCAAGGTCGCCTCGAGCCAGGCCGCCGAGCGGGCCACGTCGCCGTGGTAGCCCGGGTCGGCGCTCATCGACGGGATCCGGAGCCACTCCGAGAGCTCGGCGACGAAGGCGTCGGCCCGCCTCGCGACCTCGGCCTGCTCGACGGTCCCCGAGTGCCGCACGGTGCTCGTCACGCCCGCCACGGTAGTCCGGGCCCTCGGCGTCGCGTGACGAGCGCGGCGACCTCCCCGCGGCGCACCCAGGCGACGACGGCGAGCAGCACCCCGACGATCACGGGGGTGCACCAGTAGCCCGCGTCGAGGAAGAACAGCTGGGCGCCGGTGGCGCCGACCATGAGCGCGACGAGGCAGGTGGCCGCGAGCCCGGCCAGGCGCGGGACGAGGAGCCCGATCCCGCCGGCCACCTCGCAGAGCCCGACGACGATGCGCAGCCACTGCCCCGTCCCCAGGTCCTCGAAGATCGCGACGGCGGAGGACTCGCCCACGAGCTTCGGCAGCCCGGAGCCGCCGACGAACGCGAGCCCGAGCAGCACCTGCAGCGTCCACAGGCCCGCGGTGGCGGCGCGCGGGCGGGCCGGGGCGGCGGAGACGGTCTCGGGGCGGGTGGCGGTGGTCATCGCGGGTCTCCTCGTTCGGCGGTGGCCCCCGCGACCTGCAGGAGCGATACCGGAATCCTGCTCAACCGGACCATTGAGTGTCAATAGCATACTGAGACATATTGTTTTCGTACTCCACGGCCTGCGAGCAGCGACGCGCTGCGCGACGATGCGCCCATGAGCTTCAGCCGGCCGCCCGCGTTCACCACCCGGCCCACGCTCGAGGGCACCGTCGGGATGGCTGCCTCGACGCACTGGGCGGCCTCGGCCACCGCGATGGCGGTGCTCGAGCGGGGTGGCAACGCCGTCGACGCGGCGGTCGCGGCGGGTTTCGTGTTGCAGGTCGTCGAGCCCCACCTCAACGGGCCGGGCGGGGACCTCACCGCGGTGTTCGTGACGGCGGACGACCCCGCCCCGCACGTCCTCGACGGCCAGGGCCCGGCGCCCGCGGCGGCGTCGGCGGCCCGCTACCGCGACGAGGGCCTCGACCGCGTGCCGGGCGCCGGGGCGCTCGCGGCGGCGATCCCCGGAGCGACCGACGCGTGGCTGCTCCTGCTGCGCGAGCACGGCACGTGGGAGGTCGGCGACGTGCTCAGCCCGGCGACCGGCTACGCCCGCGACGGGTTCCCGGCCGTGGCGCGGGTCGGCTCGACGATCCGCGCGGTCGCGGACCTGTTCCGCGAGCACTGGCCCTCGTCGGCGGCGCTGTGGCTGCCCGACGGCCGGGTCCCGGGCCCGGGCGAGGTGCTGCGCAACCCGGCGTGGGCCGCCACCCTCGACCGGCTCGCCGCGGCCGCGCAGGGCCCGACCCGCGAGGCGCGCGTCGACGCGGTGCGCACGGCGTGGGCCGAGGGCTTCGTCGCCGAGGCGGTGCAGGCGTTCAGCCGGGTCCCGCACCGGCACGCCTCGGGCACCGACCACGCGGGCGTGCTGACGGTCGCCGACTCGGCCGGGTGGCGCGCCTCGGTCGTCGACGCCTTCGTGGGCTCCTTCCGCGGGCACCGTGTCGTGAAGACCCCCGCCTGGGGCCAGGGCCCGGCGCTGCTGCAGATGCTGGCGCTGCTCGAGCCGTACGACGACGCGGCGCTCGACCCGTCCACCGAGGCCGGCGCCCACCTGGTCCTCGAGACGATCAAGCTCGCGCAGGCCGACCGGGAGGCCTGGTTCGGGGACGTCGACGACGCGGTGGGGCTCGCCGACCTCCTCGACCCGGTCTACCTCGATGCCCGCCGGGCGCTGGTGTCCGAGGAGGCCTCACCCGACGTCCGGCCCGGCTGGGTCGGCGGGCGCGAGCCGCGGCTCGCCGAGCTCGCGCTGGCCGGGGCCGCGCCCGGCGTCTCGGCGGGCTCGGCGGTGGGCGAGCCGACGGTGACCCTCGAGGGGGAGCCGGGCGCGACCAGCTCCCACGGCGAGATGCGCGGGGACACGTGTCACCTGGACGTCGTCGACCGGTGGGGCACCGTCGTCTCCGCGACCCCGTCGGGTGGGTGGCTGCAGTCCTCCCCGGTGATCCCCGAGCTCGGCTTCGCGCTCGGCACCCGGCTGCAGATGACGTGGCTGGAGGAGGGCCTGCCCTCGACGCTGACGCCCGGACGTCGGCCGCGGACGACGCTGACGCCCACGCTCGTGCTCGACGACGCCGGCCGCCCGGTCACCGCGGTGGGCTCGCCCGGCGGCGACCAGCAGGACCAGTGGCAGCTGCTCTACCTGCTGCGCACCCTCGTCGGCGGGTGGTCACCGCAGGCCGCGATCGACGCGCCCGCGCTGCACACGACGTCGTCGCCGGGCTCGTTCTGGCCGCGCGACCGCGAGCCCGCCGGGGCGGTCGTCGAGGACCGGCTCGGCGACGAGGTCATCGCCGGGCTCGCGCGGCGCGGCCACCGGATCTCCCGCGCCGGGGACTGGTCGCTCGGGCGGCTCTCGGCGGTGGGCATCGACCACGCCCGGGGGGTGCTCTGGGGAGCGGCGAACCCGCGGGGCATGCAGGGCTACGCGGTCGGCCGGTGATCGCCGGGTCTGCGAAGGTGATCGTCATGCCGCTCCCCTCGCTGCGCCGGCGGCGCACCCGGCCCGACCCGGCCGACCGCCGTGGCCCGGCCCGCCACGCGGCGCCTCGGCGCGACGGCCGCCGTCGGGCTCTTCCTCGCCGTCTACCCGGCCAACCTGCAGATGGCGTGGGACTGGCGACACCGGACGTTTCCGCTGGGGGCGGCCGCGCTCGGCCGGCTGCCGCTGCAGTACCCGATGATCATGTACGCGCTGCGGGTGCGCGCCGAGGCCTGAGGGGTCACCGGGGGACGCCGAGCAGCCCCGCCGGGTCGTGACGCCGGGCCAGGTGCACCAGGCGGATCAGCTCCTCGGAGGTCGTGCGGCTCCGGGGCAGCATCGCGGTGGTGTCGCGGGCGTCGAGGACGACGGCGGTCACCACGCCGACCGCCCCCGGCCGCGCCCGGAACGCCCACCACAGCTCCGTCGCGCACCCCCGGCCCGGGAGCGTGTGCACGACACCGTCGCCGGTGACGACCGTGGCCCCCCGCAGCGTGGTGGCGCCGAGCGTCCCCCCGACCGTGCCGGGGCGCGACAGCACGGCGCTGGCCCGGGGGGCGACGTCGACGGCCGCGCGGTGCACGGCCGACCACGCCGCGCCGACCCCGGCCCGGACCGTGCCCG
>NZ_DASXJD010000218.1:0-15534 GCF_036497585.1 Actinomycetospora sp.
ACTGCGGCCTCGACGACCTCATCACCACCACGGCAACCGACGGGCACTAGCAGCGCGGTTCGAGCGCTCAACCAACCAGAGCGCGCCCGCACCATCGAAACGACCTACTCCCGCCCCTTGAATAGCCGACCTCACCAGTCGGCCGACGATGCCCCTCCCGCTGTCGATTCCGCCGGGCCCCTCCGTAGAGAGGACATGACGACGCACGAGATCGAGTACCTGCCCACCGCCCGCACCCTCCTCACCGGGCGGTCCATGGTCGAGTCGGCCCGGTGGCACGACGGCCGGCTCTGGTTCGCCGACTGGGGTGCCGCCGAGGTGGTCGCCGTCGACCTCGACGGGAACGCCGAGGTCGTGGCGGCGGGCCCGCACCGGATGGGCTGGTCGCTCGACTGGCTCCCCGACGGCCGTCTGCTCACCACCGGCGACGCGATCACCCGCCACGAGCCCGACGGCACGACCACGACCCTCCGGGAGCACGGCGCCAACGAGATCGTCACCGACCCGCGGGGCCACCGGTACGTCGACGGGTTCGACTTCGACTTCCTCGGCGGGGGCACCCCGCGGCCCGGCTGGATCGACCTGCTCGCCCCGGACGGCACGTCCCGCCGGGTCGCCGAGGACGTCCACTTCCCCAACGGCATGGTCGTGGCCCCCGACGGCTCGACGCTCGTGGTCGCCGAGTCGTTCGCGGGACGCCTGACCGCGTTCGACATCGCCGACGACGGAAGCCTCGTCGGGCGGCGGGTGTGGGCGCAGGGTCTGGGCCCCGACGGCATCTGCGTCGACGCCGAGGGGGCGATCTGGAGCCAGACCGCCGACACCTTCGCCCACAGCGGGACGCCGGGCGTCCCGGCCGGGGCGTGCGTGCGGGTGCTCGACGGCGGCGAGATCACCCACCGCGTCGAGACCGACCTGCCGTGCTTCTCGTGCGTGCTGGGCGGTCCCGACGGCAGGCACCTGTTCCTGCTCTGCAACGAGTGGGAAGGGATCGAGCAGGCGCGGGCGGTGCAGGAGCGTCGATCGGCCCGGGTCCTCGTCACCGAGGCGCCGGTGCCTGCGGCGACCTGAGACCGCCCCGCGGGTGCTGTACTCGCGAGGTGGCGCAGGACGAACCCTCGCGGACGACCGGTGACGTACCGGGCATCGGTGCGACGGTGCGCGCCGCGTTCGTCGACGAGCGCGACGGTCCCCTGCCGGCACTGCTCCTGGCCCTGACGGTGCTGGCCGGCGTCGTCGACGCCACCAGCATCCTCGCGCTCGACCACGTGTTCGTCGCCGCGATGACCGGCAACCTGGTCATCCTCGGGCTCGGGCTCTCCGGGGCGACGGGGTTCTCGGTGGCGTCCTCGGCCCTCGCGCTGGTCGGCTTCCTCGTCGGGGTGCTCGCCGGGGCACGCATCTGCCGGCACGACCGTGGGCACCGCGGGCGGGCGGTCCGGGACACCACCGCCTACAAGACGGTCCTCGCCGTCCCCGTGACCGTCACCGCCCTGCTGGTCGGCGACGACCTCCACCCCGCCGTCCGCGCCATGATCACCGTCCTGCTCGCCGCGTCGATGGGCGGGCAGCTGGCCCTCATCCGCCATCTCAAGGTGCCGGACCTGCTCACCGCGGTGCTGACCCTCACGATGACCGGCATGCTCACCGAGCGCGGCCGGGACCGCCACGACCCGTCGCGGCTGCGTCGTGCGCTCGCCCTGGTGGCGTTCGCCGTGGGCGTGGTGGCCGGAGGCCTGCTCATCCGGCTGCTGTCGGTGGGCGCCGCCCTGGTGTTCGGCCTGCTGATCATCGTGGCGGTCGGGCTGTCCTCCCACCTGGTCTCGCGGACGGCGCCGCCGTGGTCGACCCCGCGATAGCCGCCGACGCCGTCCTGGTCCTGCCGAGCGCGGGGCCGGACCCGATCCCGTGGGAGGACGCCCTCGCCGCGATCCTCGGCTACGCCTGCGCACGACGACCGCTGCGCTTCCGCTCCCCCGGCGTCCCCGAGGGTCGCTGGGTGCGGGTCCCGGCCTACCCCTGGTCCCGGTTCGACGCGGCCGGGCCGAGCACCGGCCCCGACGGCGACGTCCTGCTCGGCGAGGGGCTGCACGGCCGGCTCGCCCGCGACGCGTGGACCGATGTGCACGACGCGCTCGCCCGGGTCGGCTCGCGGGTGGACGAGACCGTGCTCCGGGCGGCCGGCCGGCCGCTGTGGGCGCTGCCCGCCGAGGAGTTCTCTGTGCTCGACGAGCCCGGCACCGTCGGATGGTTGCTGCGCGGGATCGGCGCGGCGGCCGGCGCGCACCCCGGGCACGTGCTGGCCGCCCTGCACCACCGGCACCCGGCGCTCGTCCCCCACCTCACCCGGACCACCCGACGGGCCCTGCTCCCCCACCTCGAGGAGGGCGACAGCGGCGTGGAGGCAGTCGTGCGGCGCGAGCTGGTGGCCAACGCCGGCGCCTTCGCCGCCCTCGAGACCGCCGTTGCGGAGACCACCGGGGACGCCGCGCCGACCCGGCTGCGCTGCCACGACATCCTGCTGTGGCTCGCGACGACGCTGCGGTGGGCGCACGCCTTGCAGGCGGGCGCGGGGGTCGGCGTGACGTGACGGCGCGCTTCAGGCGCCGAACTCCTCCCGCCACAGCGAGGTCTTCGTGCGGTATCCGTCGGCCACGGCGATCTGCTGGTCGTCGAACAACCGGTCGAACGCCGCGGCCGTCGCGGCCACCTCGTGGGGACCGCAGTGGGTGGACAGCTCGACCATCGTGCGCCCGCTGGGGAACCGGAAGTGCTCGAGGTCCGCGCGCAGTCCCGGCGCGGCGGCGGTGACCTTGACCCGGTGCACGACCAGGGGTCCGAGGACGGTCAGCTCCTTGAGCGCGCCGTCGTCGACGGGCTCGTTCCCGCCGCGCAGCGCCCACGCGCGCTGGGTCGTGCTGAGGAGCTCGCGGGGGTCGAAGGCGCGCGCGATCACGTGGGAGGCCTCGCCCGGATCGACCTCGCGGCGGACCTCGATGTCCTGCCACACCGCCCCGGGGACGACGTCGAGCTCGACCCGCACGCCCCGGGGGACGTCGCGCTCGTGCGCCGTGCCGGCGCGGTGGGTCGAGACCGCCAGGTCGTAGCGACCCCGCGCCCGGCGCCGCAGCCGGATCTCGACCCCGGCCCGGAGCAGGTCCAGCGCCTCGGTGTCGAGGAGGTATGTCCGGCGCTCGCTCCACGTGGGCGACGGCCGGCCGGTCAGTGCCTCGGCGGCCTGCGCGGCCGGGGTGCTGAGCAGCGCCTTGAGCTCGACGCTGTCGGCATGGGCGCTGCCGGTGCAGAGCCGGGCGAGCGCGTCGGGCGGTCCGAACCTCGGCACGTCCCCTCGACCTCCCGCCGGGCGGCCCGCATCCCCGGCGACGGCGCCACCCCGGCCGAGACCCTAACCGTCGTCCGGAACCCCGCGACACCGTCGGGCGCGGAACCCGGACGGACGGACGGGTAGCCCCCTCCCTCTCCCCCAGTCCCGGGCGGGCGTCGTTCCGCGCTCCGGAACGTCGTACGAGCCGGAGCAGGTCCGAGTGATCGACATCTGATCACTCGCCGCCCCCCCTTGCCGACCACCGGTCACCTCCCTATGGTCGACTGTGGCTCAGCACACACCGTTGATCGACTGTCGACGCGCTGTCGACGTCGGCGACGTCGTGTCCTGCCGCCCAGTGGTCACCAAGATCGGATGAACGGTCGACAGACCCGTGGCGGCACGTGCATGAGCACCTCTCTCTCCACACCGTGACCCTCGTCCGGGACGCCCTGCTCGCCCTCGGGAGAGCGACGGCGGCTCGGTGGCCCGCCCGGATATCCGAGTAGAGGAGGGATGGCCGATGACGGCCACCGCAGGCGATCGAGACACGCAGCTGCACGAAGCGGGTCTCGACGGACAGAACCGGACGGCGCTGGGACGGCTCCTCGGCACCGGCAACATCGGGCACGCGGAGGAGGGCTCGGACGGCGTCATGCGGGCGACGATCCGCATCCCCGAGGACGAACTGATCTTCGACCCGTCGATCCTCGTCTTCCCGCACGGCGGCGAGGTCGAGCTGACGCTCATCAACGACGACAAGAACACCCACTGCGCGGTGCTGCCCAACGACGGTGATCCCAAGATCATCTGGTTGGTGAACCACTCCAAGGGCACGGCGCGGCTGAGCCTGGGCGGACCGGGGACCTACTACTACGGCTCGACCACCGGGAACGACGAGGGCCGCGGCCTCACCGCCGCGTTGGTCTTCGGCGGCGAGGTTCCCGACTCGGCCAAGATCGACCGTCCCCCGCAGCCGCGCCCGTAAGGAGGAGCACCCATGACCGACTACGTGGACGCCGGCGAGGCCGTCCCCCACAAGACGCTCAGCGCCACCAAGGGCAACGCGCCGGCCACCCGTGACGTCAACGACGAGCGCATCCAGAACGCCGCGTCGGAGCCGGAGAACTGGCTCACCTACTACGGGACCTACGACGGCCAGCGGCACAGCCGGCTCGACCAGATCAACAAGGACAACGTCAAGCGCCTGTCGCCCGCGTGGGTGTTCCAGGCCGGCTCGGCGGGCCTGCACTCGGGGTCGTCGACCTACTCGTTCGAGGCGTCCCCGCTCGTCGTCGAGGGCGTCATGTACGTCTCGGGCCCGGAGGGCAAGCTCTGGGCGATCGACGCCACGACCGGCGAGGAGCTGTGGCGCTACAAGCACGCCTCGCCGTACGACGTCTCGCTCTGCTGCGGGAACGTCAACCGAGGCGTGGCAGTCGGGCACGGCCGCGTGTACATGTACACGCTGAACGCCCACCTCATCGCGCTCGACGCCCAGACCGGCGACCTCGTCTTCGACGTCGTCAACGGCGACGTCCGCGCCGGCGAGAGCGGCACCGTCGCGCCGCTCATCGTCAAGGACAAGGTCATCGTGGGGAGCTCCGGTGGGGAGTTCGGTCTCCGCGGCCACCTCGACGCCTTCGACGCGCAGACCGGCGAGCGCCAGTGGCGCTGCTACACGATCCCGAAGCCCGGCGAGCCCGGCTCGGAGACCTGGCCCGACGACGGCGAGGCGTGGCAGCGCGGCGGTGCGAACTGCTGGGTGACCCCGTCGTACGACCCGGAGCTCGAACTCCTGTACCAGGGCACGGGCAACCCGGCGCCGGACTTCGACGGCGGCGTGCGGCCGGGCGACAACCTGTACACCGACTCGACCATCGCGGTCGACGTGAACACCGGCGAGATCCGCTGGCACTACCAGTTCACGCCCCACGACCTGTGGGACTACGACTCGACGATGGAGAACGTCCTGTTCGACGCGCCCGACGGGCGCAAGCTGCTCGCCCACGCGGACAAGAACGGGTACTTCTTCGTCCTCGACCGGACCAACGGCGAACTGGTCCGCGTGTTCCCCTTCGTCGACCGGATCACCTGGGGCGAGATCACCCCGGACGGCAAGGTGACCGCGAAGGTCTACCCGGACGAGGAAGGCGTGCCCGTCCACTTCTGGCCGGGCCCGGCCGGCGGGAAGGAATGGACGCACATGGCGTACAGCCCGAACACGGGGCTGATCTACGTGCCGGTGCAGGAGGTCGGCGCGACGGCCACCCGCCGTCGTCGCGAGTTCAAGGAGAGCATCCCCTACTGGGGCGCGGGCGTGGCCGTCGACCTCGACGACCACTACGGGTTCGTGGCCGCCATCGACCCGCTGACCGGCGAGGAGAAGTGGCGGTGGCGCAACGAGTACCCGATGTGCTCGTCGACGCTGACCACGGCGGGCGGGCTGGTCTTCCAGGGCACGCCGACCGGCGAGTTCGTCGCCCTCGACGACCAGACCGGCGAGAAGCTGTGGTCGTTCCAGTGCGGCAGCGGGCACCACAGCAGCCCGTCGACGTACAGCGTGGACGGCCGCCAGTACATCGCGGTGCCCACCGGATGGGGCGGCTGGATCGAGGGCTTCCTCCCCGGTCTGCTCGGCGCCGCGGCCGGCGACGCGCTGTTCGTGTTCGCGCTGCCCGAGTCCTGACGGACGCCGGCCGCAGCGCAGTCCTGTCGTTCACGAGGAGGTGAAAGTCCGTGGAGCTCCACGTGTGGGAGGCCCCCGAGTTCGAGGAGATCGGGGTCGCTCCTGAGGTGACGATGTACGTCGCACAGATGGACGACTGATCGCAGGAGCCGTGGAGGGGCGCCGGAACTCGGTTCCGGCGCCCCTTCCCGGTGTCCGGGCCGGTACGGTTCCGCGGTCTTCTCCGGGAGGTGGCAGATGAGCGTCGAGGCGACCGAGGCCCGGCCGCAGGCCACGCGGTGGCTCTGCGAGATGTGCGGATTCATCTACGATCCGGAGGAGGGCGATCCCGACAGCGGAATCCCACCCGGGACTCCCTTCGAGGACATCCCGGACGACTGGATGTGCCCGATCTGCGGAGCCGAGAAGTCGGACTTCCGTGCGCTGGAGCCGGGCGAGTTCCCGGAGGAGTGAGGGATCTGTTCAGATGATCACCGGGTACGGCCACTTCGCCCAGCTCGCCGATTCCCTGCAGTGGGACGAGACCGCGATCGACCTCTCGGCCGACGCCGAGGCGTGGCAGCAGCTCGACGCCGAGGAGCGCGAGCAGGTCGTCGGTCTGCTCGCCGGGTTCGTCATCGGCGAGACGTCGGTCGCGACGCACCTCAAGAGCTTCCAGGCCGCGGCCAGCACCGACGACGCCATGGAGAAGGTCTTCGTCGCGCAGGCCCGGGACGAGGCCCGCCACGCCCGGTTCTTCGACCGTGTCGTCGCCGAGGTCGCGGGCGTCCCCGGCGCGAACCTGACCGAGCGTCTGGAGCACCTCCGCGGGCGGGTGAGCCCCGACCTCGTCGAGCTGTTCGAGGAGCGCCTCCCGGCGACCGCGCAGCGCGTCGCCGACGACCCCGAGGGCCTCACGGCCGCGGTCGGGCTCTACCACATGATCCTCGAGGGTGTCGTCCTCACGGCCGGGCAGCACGCGCTGCTCGACACCCTCGAGAAGCAGTCGGTGAAGATGCCCGGCGTGCACAAGGGGATGGAGCTCGTGCTGCGCGACGAGCGCTGGCACATCGGCTTCGGCTCCCGGGTCATTCAGAGCGCCGACATCGTCGACGACGAGATGGAGGAGCTCCTCAAGCAGGGCACGAAGGCGGCCTCGGCCTGGGGCGACCTCATCTCCGAGGCCGACGTCGACAAGGTGGAGCACCTCCACCGCCGCCGGCTGAAGTCCGTCGGCATCAAGTTCTGGTAGCACCCGACGAACGACGCCGCGTCTCCCGGGACCCCGCGCGCTCGTTGACCGGGCATGACGCTGGGTTGCGAGGTGGCGGGGGCGGCGGAGACGGCGGAGCTGCACGATCCCGTCAGGACCGCCGGCATCGTCCGGGTGTTCACCAGCCGGGTCCGCCGGGCCTGCGAGGACGGGTCACTGCACGCGCACCGCGACCACGCGGGGCCACACGATCCCGCTGGTGTGCGCGCTCGCCTGGCGGGCCGGGCACGACGCGGGCCGCCAGCGGGCGCTGTGCCCGCTGTGCATGGTGCTAGCCCGGGTCACGCCGGGGGTGGGCCCACGCCCCCGCGCGTGACCCACACGGGTCGTCGCGGGTCAGGCCGCGACGCCGAGGGCCGACCCGACCCGGCGGGCGACGCGGAGTGCCTGCTGAGCACGACCAGCGCGCCGGTGAGCGCGGGCACCGCGAGCTGGAACCAGGAGAGCTGCTCGGCGGCCTCGCTGACGGCCTGCCCGACCTGCGTGTCGGCCTCCTACGTCGAGGTGCCCGGCGATCGCGCCGCCGCAATCGTCGACGCCGTCACCGTGGGAACGGGGGTCGGGCGGCCGACGAGATGGGTACCACCGCGCGTGAAGCCCGCTCGTCTGCTCTCCGCCGGCCTCGTCGCGCGCAGCGTGGTCCACGGCGTCCGCCGTTCGCCGGACGCCGACCGACCGCCCCGTTCCCCGAACGGCGTGCCCGACACCCCACCCGGGTCGCGGGCCGCGACCCCGACGGACATCCCGCCGGCCGGCTGGTGGCAGATCGTGCGGCGGGCCTTCGCCGAGAGCAGCAAGGACAAGGTCAGCATGCTCGCCGGCGGGGTCGCGTTCTTCGGCTTCCTCGCCGTCTTCCCGGCGCTGATCGCGCTGGTCTCGCTCTACGGCCTCGTGGCCGATCCCGCGCAGGCGGCGCACACGCTGGAGAGCGTCACCTCGGCGCTGCCCGAGACCGCGCGGCCGCTGGTGGCCGAGCAGCTGCAGTCCGTGGTGACCAGCAGCAGCGGCGGCCTGACCACCGGCCTGATCATCGCGGCCCTGGCGGCGCTGTTCAGCGCCTCGAGCGGGACCCAGAACCTCATGGCCGCGGTCAACATCGCCTACGACGAGACCGAGGGCCGCAACGCGGTGAAGCTGCGGGCCCTGGCCCTCGCGCTGACGCTCGGCGCGGTCGTGTTCGTCATCGTCTCGATCGCTCTGGTCGCCGTGGCCCCGATCGTGCTCGACCAGCTGGGCGGGCCGGGGCAGGTCATCGGTCAGGTGGTGCGCTGGGTGCTCCTGGTGCTGCTCGTGGTGGTCGGGCTCGCCGTGCTCTACCGCGTGGCGCCCGACCGCGACGCGCCCCGCTTCCGCTGGGTGACCCTCGGCTCGGTGGCCGCGACGGTGCTGTGGGTCGTCGGCAGCGTGCTGTTCAGCCTCTACGTCGACAACTTCGGCAGCTACAACAAGACCTACGGCGCGCTCGCCGGCGTGGTCGTGCTCATGCTGTGGATCTACCTGACCAGCTACATCGTGCTGCTGGGCGCCGAGATCAACGCGGAGTCCGAGCTGCAGACGGTCGAGGACACCACGAAGGGGCGCCCGCAGCCGATGGGCTCGCGGGGGGCCACGAAGGCCGACGACGTCGTCGCCGGCCGGAAGGGCTAGCTCATTCCTGCAGGGCGTGCAGCCCGCGGGCGTAGGCGTCGGCCGCGGCGGTCCGGGCGGCCAGTATCCGGGACCCGGTGGCGGTCAGCCGGTAGCGGCGCGGGTCGCCCGGCGCCCGGCGCACGAGCCGGTTGCGCTCGAGGCGGTGCAGCGAGGCGAACACCTGCTGCACCGAGGGCAGCGGCGTGCCGCGGACGCCCTCCTGCAACCGGCGCAGCACGCCGTACCCGTCGCGATCGGCGGAGGCCAGCGCGGCGAGCACGAGGGTGTCGCACCGCTCCCGGTCGCGCAGCCCCGTCGGGTGGGGGGTCGATCGGGTCGTCGTCGGGCTCATGCCGCACTCCTCCCCTGTCCGCGGATGTGGTCGAGCAGTTCGGAGAGCGACGCCACGACGTGGCGGGCGCCGGCCTCGGTCAGCTCGTCGTCGGAGAACCCGCCGGTGCGGACCGCGAGGAACGGCACCCCGGCCCGCACTCCCGCCTGACCGTCCCACACCGAGTCCCCGACGAGCACCGCGTCGCCGTCGCCGGCCCGGTCGAGGGCGAGCTCGACGAGGTCGGGCGCAGGCTTGCTGGCCTCGACGTCGGCGCTGGTGACGACGTCGTGGGCGTAGCTCCGGCCGTCGACCAGGCCGAGGAGGTGCCCGGCCACCTCGCTGGACCCGGAGGTGGCGAGCACGACCCGCATCCGGTCCTCGCGCAGGCCCGAGAGCAGCCGCTCGGCGTCGTCGAATGCCGCGACCTCCCCGATGAGCGAGTCGAACTCCTCACCGTGCGCGGCGCGGACGTCGTCGCCGTACCCCGACTCGGCCTGCTCCCCGGCGACGTGGGTCACCAGCTGGTCACCGCCCATCCCGACGGCGCGGTGCAGGCGCCAGATCGGCAGCGTGGTCCCGAAGCGGCGGAACGCCCGGTACCAGGCGAGGGCGTGCTGGTAGTTCGAGTCGACGAGGGTGCCGTCGACGTCGAGGATCGCGGTGTCCGGCATGGCGCGGGGAGTGCCCGGTGGGTGCCCGCGACCAATCACCGGTCGTGGCCCGCAGTTGTGCTCGGGGCTCCGGACCGATAGCCCTTTCACCCGTGAACTTCGCCGTCCTCGGCATCGTGTTCGGGATCGTCGCCCTCGCGGAGCTGCCCGACACCAGCGCGGTGGCGGCCGTCGTGCTCGGCAGCCGGTACCCGCCACGGCTGGTGCTGATCGGGGCGATCGCGGCCCACACGGTCCAGACCGTCGTGTCGGTGGCGGCCGGGAGCGTGGTGGCCCTGCTCCCGAAGCGGCCGCTCGAGGCCCTGCTCGCGGTGATCTTCCTCGTCGCCGCGGTGCTGGTCCTGCGCGAGGACGACGACGATGACGGCGACCGCGTCCTCGACGGCCGGCCGGGAACCCGCCGGCGGGTGGTGCTCACCGCCTTCACCGTCGTCCTGCTCGCCGAGCTCGGGGACCCGACCCAGATCATCACCGTGACCCTCGCGGCCCGGTACGGTGATCCGCTCGCGGTCGGGATCGGTGCGGCGCTCGCCCTGTGGCTGGTCTCCGCGGTGGCGGTCTACGGCGGCGACCGGCTGCGACGGGTGGTGCCGGCGCGGTGGCTGACGTGGGCGGCGGCGGCGCTGCTCCTGGTCCTCGCCGTACTGACCGCGATCGACGCGATCACAGGGTGAGGCGTGGCCCGAAGTCCTCCTGACCGTTGTCCTGCCCACGCCGCCTCGACGCCGTCGACGTCGAGCAGATCGGCCTGGAGAGGCGCGGCGGTCCCGAGGGGTAGGCGGTCTCCACCCCGCCTCGACCCCTCGGTGGAGGCGCCGCCGCCCCGGGCGGGGCGACTATGGCGGGGTGACCGCCACCGACCTCCCCCGCCTCCCCTTCCCCACGCCCGACCCGCTCGGTCTCGCCCCGACGCTCGGCCCGCTGCGCGAGCACGCCCCGGTGACGCGGGTGCGCACGCGCACCGGGGACGAGGCCTGGCTGGTCACCGGGTACGCGCAGGTGCGCTCGCTGCTCGCCGACCCGCGCCTGGGCCGCTCGCACCCCGAGCCCGAGAAGGCCGCGAGGCTGCACGACGGGGTCCTGCTCGGCGGTCCGATGGGCGACCACGAGCAGGAGCAGGCCTCCCACCAGGCGATGCGCCGCCTGCTCGCCCCCGCGTTCTCCGCACGACGGATGCGCCGCCTCACCGACCACGTCGGCGAGCTGGTGGACGGCATGATCGACGACCTGCTCGCCTGGGAGCGGCCCGCGGACCTCCACGCCGCGCTCGCCGTGCCGCTGCCCGCCCTCGTCATCTGCGAACTCCTCGGCGTGCCCTACGCCGACCGCGACCGCTTCCGCGCCTTCTCCGCGCAGGTCGCCACGATGGACGACGCCGAGGCGAGCCGGGCGGGCATGACCGCCCTCGGCGAGTACATGGCGGGGCTGCTCGCCGTGAAGCGGGAGTCGCCCGGGGAGGACGTCCTCTCCGACCTGCTCGCCGCCCAGCGGGAGCACCCGGCCCTCTCCGACATGGCGGTCACCGGGCTCGCGGCCGCGCTGCTCTTCGCCGGCCACGAGACCACCGTCAACCGCATCGACGCCGGGGTGCTCCGGCTGTTCCCCCACGACGGCGGCGCCGCAGCGCTGCCGGACGGGCCCGACGAGGTCGCCCACGCCGTCGAGGAGATCCTCCGGCTGCCGGTGCCGGGCGGTGGCCGGGGCGGCGGGCTGATCCGCTACGCCCGCGAGGCGGTCGAGGTGGACGGCGTCGTCATCGCGCCCGGGGACGCCGTGGTGCTCTCGATCGGGGCCGCGAACCAGGACCCGGCGGTGTTCGCCTCGCCGGCCGAGCTCGACCTCCACCGGGCGGAGAACCCGCACCTGGGCTTCGGGCACGGGGCGCACCACTGCGTGGGGGCGAGCCTCGCCCGCGTCGAGCTCCGCGCGGTCTTCACCGCCCTCCCGGCCCGGATCCCGACGCTGCGGGTCGCCGTGGCGCCCGAGGCCCTGCGGTGCCGCGAGGACAGCCTGACCGGCGGACTGCTGGAGCTGCCCGTCACCTGGTGATCGGCCGCAGACTCTCCACGACCAGATCCAGCCCGCCACCACCACCCGCGACCGGAACCGCCGCGTCCCCGGCGCCCGCCTCACCGCCTGGGTCACCGCCCGCGACCAGACCTGCATCGCGCTGGGCTGCACCCTGACGATGGTGAGCAGCAGCCACGCTGTCCTCGCTCCACCGAGGGCGGGCAGCTCGACGCCAAGGGCCCACGCGGCCGAGGCCGGCCCGGCCGCCGTCACGTCCCGGCAGGTCAGACGTGGTGAACGGCCCGCACGCGGACGAGCGTCGGGTCGTAGGAGAGCGCGAGCGCGGCCGCCTCGCCGATGTGCTCGCGGACCTCGGGACGGGACAGCGCCGTCCCATAGGCCTCGCGGCTGGTCCACTGCGCATAGTTGATCACCCGAGTGCCGTCGAGGCTCGCGTGCAGGTTCGCGGAGACGAAGCCGGGGTCGTCGACGAACACCTCGCGCGTGGCGCGGTCGAGGGCGTCCACCAGCTCGGCCTGGCGCTCGGGCGCGACGGTGAAGACGTTGACGAGGGTGACCTGCTCGCCGTCGGTGTCGGCGGCGATCGTCGTGGTGGCCATCGTGTTCCTCCTTGCGTGTCAATGTCCTGACACGCCGAAGGTAGAGCCATGCCCTCGCTTATGTCAAACTCCTGACATGGCCGAACCCGTCGTCGAACCCGCCACCGAGAAGCTGGGCTACCGCGTCAAGCGCGCGGCGTCCGCGCTTCGGGCGCGCATGGACGAGCGGCTGCGCCCGCACGGGCTCACGGTGCCGCAGTACGCCACGCTGGAGCTGCTCGAGGAGCACCCCGGGCTCACTAACGCCGAGCTGGCCCGCGGGGCGTTCGTCACGCGGCAGTCGATGAACGTGGTCCTGCGCGGGCTGCAGGACTCCGGGCTCGTGCACCGCCCCGCCGCCAGCGAGCACGGGCGCGCCCTGCCGGCCCACCTCACCGACGAGGGCCGGCGCCGGCTCGAGGCCGCCCGGGACGTCGTGTACGCCCTCGACCGGCGGATGGCCGAGGCCGTCCCGGAGGAGCGCCGGGCCGAGCTGCGCGCGGACCTGGACCGGATGGCCGCGGCGCTCGGCGGGTGAGGATCAGCCGCCCGGCCGCCGGAGCACGAGGTTCAACGCCCGCAGGCTCAGCGGGCAGCGATCGTCCTCGGTGAGCAGGGCGACGTCGGTGCGGACGATGCCCCGGTCGGGCTTGGACCGCGACGGCCGTGCCTCGGTGACCGTCACCCGCAGCCGCACCGGCTGATCCGGCCGCAGCGGCGAGGACCACCGCAGCTCGTCGACACCCGGCGAGCCGAGGCTCGCGACGGCGGGAGATGTAGTGGTCGCAGTAGAGCCGCATCATGACGCCCGCGCTCTGCCAGCCGCTGGCGATGAGCCCGCGGTACGGTCCGGTCCGCGCCCACGCCGGGTCGGTGTGCAGGCGTTGCGGGTCGTAGCGCATCGCGTAGTCGACGATCTCGGCCTCCGTGAGGGACTGCCACCCGTACTCGTAGGTCTCGCCAGGGCGGTAGTCCTCGAACCACCGGTCGTCGATGGGGCTCGCGAAGTCGCGCTCCCCGAGCGCGCGCGTCGTCACGTGGGCGGAGACCATGGCGACGATCATGCCCCGGGGCGCCCGCCGGCGCCCCGCGTCAGGTCGCGGCGGGGAGCAGCCGACGGAGGATCTTGCCTGTCGGCAGCCGGGGGATCTCCTCGACGAGGGTGACCCTGCGGATGCGCGTCGAGCACGCCGAGGTCCCCGGTCCGGCACCAGCCGTCGGGGGTGATCAGTGCCGCGGTCGCGGCCGGTTCGCCGAGGTAGGCGGGACTCCGGACCCAGACCTCGCCGGCCGCCCCGCCGGGCACGTCCCGCGCGGTCTCCGGGTCCACGAGCCGCAGCTCGAGCCCGTCGACGGGCTTCCCGACGGTGCCGGGACGGCGGGGCTCCGAGGCGGAGTCGAGGGCGATCCACCCGGTCCCGGTCATGCCGTAGGCGTTGCAGACCGCGATCCCGAGTCGGCGCTCGCGCGCCTCGGCGCTCTTGGCCGGCAGTGGGGCGCCGGCAGAGCCGACCACTCGGAGCACGCCGAGGTCGTGGTCGCCGATGGTCGGATGGTGGGCGAGCAGCCGCATGATCGGGGGCGCGACCAGCGACGCGGTGACCCGGTGCTGCTCGAGGGCCCGCAGGAACGCCGTCGGTTCGAAACGGAGCAGCGTGATGACGCGGGCGCCCGCGCCTGGGCGGTCGTCGCCGCGCTGAGCCCGGCGGCGGGTGCTCGGCGGTGACCGCGGCCGCGAGGTCGGCCGCTGCGATCCGTCGGCCGGTGTCGGCCTCCACAACGCTTCGGCGCAGCTCGCCGTGGGCCACCGAACGAGGGATGAACTCGCTCACCCAGGTGAACCGGACCATCACTGCTCGCGCGCCTGTCCGTTGGTCCGTACAGCGCAGTTTCCCGGCGTGGAGTCGGAGGAGAGCAGTGGACGAACTCGTACGCAAGGCGGCGCGCGTCGACCCGGCGATGGGTCCCGGGCGTGACGACGCGGTGCGCCACGGCTGCCGGTGCTCGGTCCTGTTCAACGACCAGGCCGCCTTCGTCGACCCGCTCTGTCCGCTGCACGGCGGCGCGCTCGACCTCGAGCGACTCGGCGGCGGCGCGGCCCGCTGACCCGCCGATCAGGCCTGCTCGATCCGCACCATGTTGCCCGCCGGGTCGCGGACAGCGGCGTCCCGCACCCCCCAGGGCTGGCTCGCGGGCTCCGAGAGCACCTCGACGCCGGGGGCCGACGCGATCTTGTCGAACATCGCGTCGAGGTCGTCGCAGCGGAGCTGGACCATGCCGAGCGCCCCCTTCGCCAGCAGGGCGGCGAGCGAGTCGCCGTCCTCCTGGGAGCGTCCCGCGTGCGGCGGCGAGAGCACGATCCCGATCTCGGGCTGGGTGTCGGTGACCAGCGTGACCCACCGGAACGCGCCGTTCCCGACGTCGTTGCGCACCGTCATGCCGAGCGTGTCGCGGTAGAAGGCGAGGGCGGCGTCGACGTCGTCGACCACCACGTGCACGCCGCTCAGGGAAATCGTCATGGCCGGAACGCTAGGCCGTGCTCCGCGACGGCGGCTTCTCCGAAACTGCTCTCCCCCGGCCCGCTCCGGCGCGGCCGGGTGACGGCCATCGTCTGGCAGGTCGGCAGGGGCTGGAGCTCGTCGTGACCCCGCGCGCGGTAGGCCGACGGGGTCTCCCCGACGAGCTCGGTGAATCGGCTCGAGAACGACCCGAGGCTGGTACAGCCGACCGCGAAGCACACCTCGGTGACGGTGAGGTCCCCGCGCCGCAGGAGGGCCTGGGCCCGCTCGATGCGCCGCGTCATGAGGTAGGAGTACGGCGTCTCGGAGTAGGCCTCGCGGAAGCGTCGGCTGAAGTGCGCCGTCGACATGAGCGCCGTCCGCGCCAGGGCCGGGACGTCGAGCGGCTGGGCGTACTCCCGGTCCATCCGGTCACGCGCCCGGCGCAGGCGTCGCAGCTCGTCGAGGTCGGCGCTCACACCGCCATCCTCCCTGACCCGGCGACGCCGCGGGAGCGGGATCTCCCC
>NZ_DASXJD010000219.1:0-83660 GCF_036497585.1 Actinomycetospora sp.
CGAGAGCACCGCCACCCGGTCCCCGCGGCGCAGGCCCAGCGCGGCGAACGCCCCGATCAGCCGACGCACCCGCTCGCCGAGCTCGCGGTAGGTCAGCGCCGCCTGCGGGCAGACGACGGCGGGGGCGTCCGGCGCGACGACGAGGGCGCGGCGCAGGGGCGCGGAGACGGTCCGGGTCGCGTTGCGGGTGTCGCCCGCCGGAGCGAGTCCGTTTCCGGCGGACCCGGCGTCGCGCGCCTCCAGCGTCGTCATCGACCGTGCCTCCCAGCTGTGCCGAACGATCGTTCGGTGGGTACCATAGCAGGCGGCGTGATCGGCAACACCCCTCCGATCGGCCGCCGGAGCGGGCACGGTCGGGGTCCGCACGAACGAGGACGGGAGCCCGGCGATGAGCGCGGCGCGCGAGGACAGGGCCACCCGGCGGCCGGGCCGGCGCACGACCAACGGGGAGCCCTACACGCTGGGCTCGCTGATCGAGGTCGCCGCCCTGGCCTTCCTCGAGCGCGGCTACGACGCCACCAGCATGGAGGACCTCTCCCGGGCCGCGGGCATCACCAAGTCGTCCTTCTACCACCACGTCTCCGGCAAGGAGGCGCTGCTGCGCGGGGCGCTCGACCGCGCGCTCGACGGCCTCTTCGGCGTCCTCGCCGAGCCCGCGGCGCTCGAGGGGCCGCCCGTCGCGCGGTTGCGCCACATCGTGCGGCGCCAGGTCGAGGTCCTCGCGACCGAGCTGCCCTACGTGACGCTGCTGCTGCGGCTGCGCGGCAACACCGAGACCGAGCGCTGGGCGCTGGGCCGCCGCCGGGAGTTCGACCAGGCCGTCGCGGCCCTCGTCCGGGAGGCGACCGAGGCGGGGGCGGCACGCCCCGAGGTGGACCCCGTGGTGGCGGCCCGGCTGCTCTCCGGGACGGTGAACTCGCTCATCGAGTGGTACCGCCCGGACCGGGTGGCGGTGGCGGACCTCGTCGACGCCGTCGAGCGGCAGGTCTTCGACGGCCTGCTGGGTGGCTGACGCTCATGGGGCCGGACACCGTCACGGTGATCGTCACCGGTAGAAATCCGGTGTGGACCCCGACGACGGCGACGCCGCTCCCGACGGCCGGATGGCCCGGCTGCGCGCCCAGACCGTCCGTGCCGGCACCCGGGCCCGCGAGCTCGACCGCTCGCCCGGCCTGCAGCGCGCGGTCAAGCGCCTCCGGGACGCCCTGCCCGGCGACTCCCACTTCGGCGACCCGCTCTCGCTCGGCGGCGCCCGGCACACCGAGGCCGCCGGGCGGGCCATCGTCGGGCTGACCGGCGACCGGCCCGGCGTCACCCGCGAGCTCGGCCTCGGCGGCGTGCAGCTGTGGCAGTCGGTGCTCGAGCGGTTCGGGCGCGGCGGCGGCGAGCACGAGCTGGTGCTCGTGTTCACCGACCTCGTCGAGTTCTCGCGGTGGGCGCTCGAGGCGGGCGACGACGCGGTGCTGCGGGTGCTGCGGGAGGTCGGCGACGCCTGGGAGCCGCCGATGACCCAGCGCGCGGGCACCGTCGTCAAGCGACTCGGTGACGGGCTCATGGTCGCGTTCGCCGACCCCGCCGCGGCGCTCGCGGGCGTGGTCGAGGCCCGCCGCCGGCTCGGCGAGCTGCACGTCGACGGCTGGACGCCGCGGATGCGGGCGGGCCTGCACTCCGGGCACCCGCGCCGCGTCGGCGGTGACTACCTCGGTGTTGCGGTGAACACCGCCGCCCGGCTCGGTGACGCGGGGAAGGCCGATGAGATCCTCGTCAGCGGCGACCTGCTGCGCCGCCTGGACGCCACGACGGTGACCGCGCGGCGCAAGCGGCGGGTGCGGCTCAAGGGGGTCTCCGACGATCTCGAGGTGTACGCGGTCGAGCCGGTGTAGGTGCGCTCCGCGCTCGTGAGCACTTTGCGGGGCCATGACCCCGGAAAGTGCTCACGAGCCGGAGGCACCTATCCGGTCCAGCCACTCGGCCAGCAGGCCGCGCGCGCTGACACCCCGCCCGGAGCGCACGAACGGCCGGTCCGTGACCGAAGAAGGTCACGGACCGGCCGTTCGTGCGGTCTCCGGAGAAGCCCGCTAGTCGACGACCCCGTCGCCGCGGCGGCCGAGGCCGACGGCGGTGAGGCCGGCGCGGCGCAGCAGGGCCGGGTCGACCACGTTGCGGGTGTCGATCACCAGCGGGCGCTTCATCGCCGCGGCCATCACCGACCAGTCCAGCGACCGGAACTGCGGCCACTCGGTGAGCACCAGCACCGCCTCGGCCCCCTGTGCCGCCGACACCGCGTCCGCAGCCAGCGGCACCCCCTCGATCTCGGTCGGCGCCGGCGCCCCGTCGCGGAACTTCATCGCCTCCGGCCCGTCGACGAACGCCGGGTCGAACCCCACCAGCTCCGCCCCCGCCTGACGCAACAACGCCGCGATTGCCAACGCCGGCGAGTCCCGCAGATCATCGGTGCCCGCCTTGAACGTCAGCCCCAGCAACGCCAACCGCACCCGCGACAACGAGCCCGTGCGCTTCCCGGTCACCGCCAGGCGCACCTTGTCCACGATCCGCTGCCGCTGCCGGGTGTTGGTGTCGATCGTCGCCCGCAGCAACCGGAACTCGAAGTCCGCCGCGTCGGCCACCTGCAACAACGCGTGGGTGTCCTTGGGCAGACACGACCCGCCCCACCCCGGGCCCGGCGACAGGAACGCCTGCCCGATCCGCCGGTCGTAGCCGATCCCCTCGGTCACGTCCGCGATGTCCGCGCCCACCCGCTCACACAGCTCGGCCATCGCGTTGACATACGACAGCTTCATCGCCAGGAAGCAGTTCGCCGCGTACTTCATCAGCTCCGCCGACGCCGCGTCGGTCAGCACCGTCGGCGCCCCCAACCGCGCGTACAACGCCGCCACCCGCTCCGCGGCGTCCTGGTTGTCCGACCCCACCACGATCCGGTCCGGCCCCAGGAAGTCCTTGACCGCCGCCCCCTCGCGCAGGAACTCCGGGTTGGACACCACCGCCACGTCGTCGCGCTCGAGCATCTCCGCGGTCCGCGCCGCCGTGCCCACCGGCACCGTCGACTTGTTCACCACCACCGTGCCCGGCGCCAGCGCCCCCCCGACCTCCTCCATCACCGACTCCACCGCGCGCAGATCGGCCACCCCACCCGCGCCCATCGGCGTCGGGACACACAGGAAGACGACCTCCGGCGAGCGCGCCGTGCCGTCGGGCCCGGGCTCGAACGACTCCAACGCCGCCGAGTTCCCCACCACGAACGACAACCGGCCCGCCGAGGTCTGCTCCGCGGCCAGCTCCGCCAGCCCCGGCTCGACGATGTCCACCACGCCGCGCCGCAACCGCTCCACCTTCGCAGTGTCGATGTCGGCGCACACCACCTCGTGACCCAACGACGCCAGACACGCCCCCGTCGTCAACCCGACGTAGCCCGTCCCCACCACCATGACCCGTCGTGCGAACACGTCGGATTCCCCTCTCCGTCCGGCTCCGCCTGGTCGCGGGAGGCCGCCCCGGTGGCGTTCCCGCACCTACGCTGCCAGATCACGGTCGGTGAGCAGACGACCGCGGGGCCCGGCCCACCCGCGGGCCCTGAGGACGCCCCCGTGACCGCGTTGACGTGGTCCTGCCGGGTCAGCCCGGACGACGGGTCGTCGAGCACGCCCTCGAAGGCGGAGCCTCGAGGTGCCGCCGGTCTGCGCGGCCGGCGGTCCCGGGCTCTCCCCGACGGCGTCGCCTCGCAGCCGTGGGGCTACCTAGCGCCGTTACCCCTGGTCGGAGCGTGTTCATCGTCCGATGGAGTCGTCACTGCTCCGGTGGAGTTCCACCGCGTCGGGTGATCTCGGGACCCGGTGCGTCGGGCCGCGCGCGTGTCGGGCGGCGGGGCTCGCGGGGCCCGTGGCCTGCCTGTTGCCCGCCGAGGGCCCCGGACGTGGTCCTAGACTGCGGCCGGGTGCGCGCGACGGGCGCGGCCGGACCGCCGGCCGGTGCACGAGCGCAGGAGAACGAGCGGCCCGGTGGGTGTCCTCGCGGAGGACCACGGGCGGGAGGTCCCCATGAGCCGGCCGGCCGACGCACGCCGCGCCGAGCCGCCGGGTGCGTCCGCTCCGGGGCCGGGACCCAGCACCCCGGTGACCGGCATCCCCGCCCCCGCGCCGTCGCCCGAGACCCCCTCGTCGCAGGGCGCGGCGGGTGGCCCGTCGTCGGGACCGGGACGGCAGCGGACCTCCTCGTCCGGCACCGCGACGCGTCCCGTCCCGCCGCCGAGCGCGGCCGGCGGCCTGCCGTCCTACTCCTGGTCGCGACGGTTCGCGGACTGGCGCCGCGGCCGTGCCGACGGTCGCGCGGGCCTGCCCGGCACGGAGCCCGACCGCCCGCCCGGGACGGCCGCCCTCGAGGAGCTCGTCCAGGATTTCCTCGCGCGCAGCCACTCCGAACGGCTGCGCCTCGACGTCGAGCTCGCCCCGCTGCTCGAGACCGAGGCGGCCCTCGTCACGCGGATCGAGGAGGCCGGGCGGGCCGCGGACCGGGCGCGGGAGCGGCTGGTCGGGTGGCCGCTCCTGCTCGACGACTCCCAGCTCGCCCTCCGCCGCGGCGGCGAGTCGCACACCGCCGAGGACGTCGTGCGCGCTCGGCGGGCCCGCGAGTACGACGCGATCCGGCGGCCTCTGGTCGAGGACGTCGACCGCGCGCACCGCGCCGCGGCGACGGCGTCCGAGGAGCTCGCCCGGACCCGGGCCGCGCTCCGGGCCCGGGAGATCGTCGGGGCCACCCGGGTGCGACGGCTGCACGCCCAGACGATGCGCCGGATATCGGCCTACGAGCGTCACCTCGTGCGCCGCCACCCGGCGGGCGACCGGGTCGGGCCGATCCTGGCCGCCCAACACCCCCGCGTCCCCGGCTGGGTCCTCGCGGCCGAGGACCCCGCGGTGCCGCCCGGGGCGACCACGTCGACGCCGCCCACGGGTCCCCCGGCGGCGGGCGACGCCGCGCCGGACCCGGCCACCGATCCCCCGGCCGGGTACACCGGCCGGCACGTGCACCCCGTCGAGGAGGCCTGATGGCTCCGACCGCGCCGTGGTGGCGCCGGCTGCCGGGCCGTCGCGCCCCGCGGGACACGCCGCCCCCCGGCGGGGTGGGCGGCTCCGGCCCCGGGCCCGACGCGCCCCACGGCGTGCGCCCGCCGCGCACGCCAGAGGAGCGGCGGTTCTCGCAGGTCTACGCCGAGGACCGGGTCGGCCCGATGCCCTACCCGAACCAGGCGAGCCCCGACGTCGCCGCTGCGCGCGGGCGCGTCCGCGCGCTGGTCGGCGACCTGCTGCCCGGCGGGGTCGACGAGGGCACGGGCGCCGCGCTCGACCCGCTCATCGCGTCCTGGGCCTCGGGCTGGCTCGCCCGCATCGACTCCGAGCACGCCGACCACCACGCGGTCGTCGACCGGCTCATCGGCGGCGCGCGGCGCCAGCTGGCCGACGCCGAGGCCGCGCACGAGCACGACCGGGGCGCCCTGGAGATCGCCCGGCGCGACTACGCCGACGCCCGCGAGCGGCTCATGGAGCCCCCGGCGGCCGCCGCTGTGGAGGGCCGACCCGGGGACGCCGGCCGCCGGTCCGGACCCGTCGGGCTGCTGCGCCGCGTCGCGGGCCGCGGGTCCGCCTCGCCCGCCACGCCGACGGCCGCGCCGGACCCCGAGCCCGCGACCGGGCCGATCCGGATGACGCCCGAGGAGCCGGCGACCGACCAGCCGCTCACCGGCCGGACGGGAGAGGCGCGGTGACCGCCACGCCTCCCGGCCGGGGCGGCCGTCGGCCGCGTCGTGCCCGCCCGGACCCGATCCCGCGCTCGTACCGGGACTCCACGATGCTGATCAACCGGTCGCGGGAGGACTTCCTCTCGCTCGGGATCATCATCCTGGCCCTCGGCGGGGACATCGCCGCCTTCTACGTGGTGCTGGCGCGGGTGTTCCGCGGCTCCACGTTCCTCATCGTCATCGGCACGATCGGGTTCGCGGCGGCGGCGGTCGGCCTCGCCCACCTCGTCGGGCAGGGCCTCGCACGGCGCCGGTGCGGGGACCCGCGCGCGAGCGTGGTGCTGACGTCGGCCGCCTTCCTGGTGTGGGTGGCCCTCGGGGTCGCCTCCTTCGTGACCCGGCTGCTCACGCCCTCGACGACGTCGTCGGATCCCTTCGGCGCGTCCTCGGGCGGGTTCGGGTCGTCCTCGGGCGGGTTCGGGTCGTCGTCGAGCATCGACCTGTCCACCGCGCTGCCCGCGATCCTCTTCGGCGCGCTCTTCCTGGCCAGCGGGGTCGCGGCGATGGTGGCCACCTTCGTCTCGTTCAACCCGGTCGCCGGGGCCCTGCGGCGCGCGGAGCGGCGGCTCGAGGAGGCCACCGCCGCGGAGCGGCGCAGCCGCGCCGAGCTGGAGCGCTCGCGGGAGGCGCTGCGCCAGCAGGAGAACGAGCGCGACCGCGAGGAGCAGCGCTGGGCGGCGGCGCGCCAGCAGGTCGCGGCCGAGATGCTCGAGCTCCAGAACTACGCCCGCAGCCTCATGGCCTCGCGCAAGCAGAACCCGTCGGTGACCGACGGGCTCGCGAGCTCCGCCCCCTATCCGCTGTTCACGCCGGCCCGGGCCGTCGAGCCCGGGCGGGAGGCGGCCCCGACCCGGTCGCCACGCGGGTCCGCCCGGTCCCGGCCGACCGACGCCGACCCGCCCCCGGCGACCGGCCCGCCGAACGGCAGTGCCCGCTCCCGTCCCCCGACGACCTCGAACGGAGGCCATCCGTGACGGCCGATCTCGTCGCCGCGGGATCTGCAGCGGTGGGCCCGGGTGGTCGGTCCCGACGGCGGGCGGGTGCGGGGCTCGCCACGGCGGCCGTCGCGCTGCTCGTCCTCGGTGCCTGCTCCTCGGGCGACTCCGGGGGCGGCTTCGGCTCCGGCGGGGGCGGTGCGCCGCTGAGCTGCCGGGTGCCGATCGGCCCGATGGCGATCGCGGTCTCCGGGCGGGCGAACAGCCCGGAGCCCGGTCTGCCGACGTCGGTCCAGCAGGCCGCGATCTCCGTCGTCGCCGGCGCCGCGGACCAGAAGGTGGCGCCGAAGTTCACCGTCGTCGACCTCGACGGGCGCCCGACGGTCGCCGGCAGCGACACCTACCGGACCGACGCCGGCAACGCGATCGCGGCCCAGGACGACCAGAACGCCTTCCTGTCCGGGCTCGGCAAGGCGATCGGCGGAGTCCGGGCGCAGTACCCCGAGGCGGACGTGCTCGGTGCAATGGGCCTCGCCGGGCGCTCGGTGCAGGGCGGGCGCCCGGGCACCGTCGTGCTCGTCGACTCCGGGCTGTCGACCGTCGCGCCGCTGGACTTCCGCCAGGCCGGCCTGCTCGACGCGCCCGTGCCGGACACCGTCGGGTTCCTGCGCGACCACCGGGCGCTGCCGGACCTCGCCGGGGCCACCGTGGTCCTCGCCGGGCTCGGGGACACGGCCGCGCCGCAGGCGGCGCTCGACACCGCGCAGCGCGGCGAGCTCGTCTCGTTGTGGAAGGGCATCGCGGCGGCGTCGGGGGCGGCGTGCGTCGCGGTCGTCGACGAGCCCCGCTCCGGGGAGGCCCCTTCGGACGTCCCCCCGGTGACCACCGTGGCCGTGCCGCCGCCCCCCACGATCACGCCCGGTAAGGCCACCTCGCTGCCGGACAACGGGTCGATCGGGTTCCAGCCCGACACCGCGGAGTTCCGGGACCGCAACGCCGCCCGTGGGGTGCTCGCGCCGTTCGCGCAGTTCCTCGCGCAGGGCCCGACGCGGCGTCTCGCGCTGACGGGCACCACCGCGCGGGCCGGGAGCGCGGTCAGCCAGGTGCAGCTCTCCACGCAGCGTGCCGAGGCCGTGAAGGCCCTGCTCGTCGAGCTCGGGGCGCCACCGGACCGGATCTCGACGGCGGGGGTGGGGAGCCAGTTCCCGGGCTACGTCGTCGACGTGGGGCCCGACGGCACACAGCTCCCGGGACCGGCGTCGCAGAACCGGCAGGTCATCGTGGAGCCCACCGGCTGACGCGTACGTGAAACATCCAGGTGCCCCCTGTGTCCACCGGGATAACGTGACCGGTATCTCTTCACGGTTCGGCAACCTTCTCGACTCGTGCTCGAACCCCCCTGCGATCAGGCCCTATCGTCGGACCTCGACGCATTCCGGGTGGTCTTACTGAACCGATCGAGTCACCGAACGTGACCGGCCGCGGTGTTCACCGTGGCCGCCCGCCCCTAACGTCTCTTCTCCGGAAGCGTCACCACCCGACGTCCGGAGGGAACCACCAGATGACGACAGCCGCAGACCGGAGCCCCGACACCGCGGCTGGCCTCGACCCTGAGTACTCCGAGGCCGATGTCCACCAGGAGTTCGGCGAGAACCCCAACGAGGTTCGCGACACGAACCACTATCAGGACGAGTACATCAAGGGCTTCGTCGACAAGTGGGACGACTACATCGGCTGGGAGGGACGCGCCGCCAGCGAGGGTTCGTTCTTCATCGACCAGCTGCGCGCCCGTGGCGTGGAGAAGGTCCTCGACGTCGCGACCGGCACCGGGTTCAACTCGGTCCAGCTGCTCGAGGCGGGCTTCGAGACCGTCTCCGCCGACGGCAGCGCCGAGATGCTCGCCCGCGCCTTCGCCAACGGCCGCGAGCGCGGCCACGTGCTGCGCGTGGTCCAGGCCGACTGGCGCTGGCTCAACCGCGACGTCCACGGCGAGTACGACGCGATCATCTGCCTCGGGAACTCCTTCACGCACCTCTTCTCGGAGCGTGACCGCCGCAAGGCGCTGGCGGAGTTCTACGCGATGCTCTCGCACGACGGGGTGCTGATCCTCGACCAGCGGAACTACGACTCCATCCTGGACGAGGGCTTCTCCTCGAAACACAAGTACTACTACAGCGGCGACACCGTCACCGCCGAGCCCGAGTACCTCGACGACGGCCTCGCACGCTTCCGGTACACGTTCCACGACGACGGATCCGTGTACCACCTCAACATGTTCCCGCTGCGCAAGGACTACGTGCGCCGGCTCATGCGCGAGGTCGGGTTCCAGAAGATCGACACCTACGGCGACTTCCAGGACACCTACGGCGAGGACACCCCCGACTTCTGGATCCACGTGGCTGAGAAGACCTACCGCACCGACGACGAGCTCACCGACTCGTACTCGACCGCGGTCCACACCGCCCGCGACTACTACAACTCCAGCGACGCCGACACCTTCTACCACGAGGTGTGGGGCGGCGAGGACATCCACGTCGGGCTGTACGACAGCCCCGACGAGGCGATCGCGCCGGCCTCCGCGCGCACCGTCCAGCGGATGGCCGAGACCGCGGGCATCACCGCCGAGACCCGGGTCCTGGACATGGGCGCCGGGTACGGCGGGGCGGCGCGGCACCTGGCCCGCGAGTACGGCTGCCGGGTGACCTGCCTGAACCTCTCCGAGGTCGAGAACGAGCGGAACCGGGAGAAGACCCGCGAGCAGGGTCTCGACCACCTCGTCGACGTCGTCGACGGCTCGTTCGAGAACATGCCGATCCAGGACAACGCCTACGACCTCGTGTGGTCGCAGGACGCGTTCCTGCACTCCGGCGAGCGCTCGACGATCGTCTCCGAGATCGACCGCGTGCTGGTGCCGAACGGGCAGGTCGTATTCACCGACCCGATGGCCGCGGACGGCGCCGACACCTCGAAGCTCACGCCGATCCTGGCGCGCCTGCACCTGGACAGCCTCGGCTCGCCCCGGTTCTACCGCGACGAGTTCGCCAAGCACGGGTTCACCGACTACTCGTTCGCCGACCACACCGACCAGCTGACGACGCACTACGGCCGGGTGCTGGCGGAGCTCGAGAAGGCGGAGCAGGCGTTCGCCGGCAAGATCTCCGAGGAGTACATCTCCAACATGAAGACCGGCCTGCAGAACTGGGTCAACGGCGGCAAGTCCGGTCAGCTCTCCTGGGGCATCTTCCGGATCCGTCGCCACTGATCGGCCCAGGCTCTGGGGCTTGGCGGTGCAAGCGGAGCGTCGATGCTTGCATCCAGTGACAGGAAAGCCCCGGCGTCGATGAGATGGTGAGCAAGCAGTTGCTGCGGCGGACGTACCGAAATCTGATACGTCCGCCGTAGTCGCCTGTCCACACCGGCACGCGTGGCCGCATCTGTCCACAGGTCGGCCGGCCGAGCTACCCGGTGGGCGCCGACCGGGCCCAACGTGGCGCCATGCGCCGCAACCCCCGGACGAACGACCTCGACTTCCTGAGGTCGCACGCCGTCGATGACGTCATCAGCGTGTGCGTGCTCGTGGCCCTCGGCATCCCCGAGACCACCGTGTATCGCCGGTGCCGCGCGGGCGGCCCCTGGCAGCTCCTCGCGCCGGGCGTCGTGCTCCTCAGCACCGGGACACCGACCCGCCGCCAGTACCTCCGGGCGGCCCTGCTCCACGGCGGTCCCGGGACGGTGATCACCGGGCTCGACGCGGCCCGTGCCCACAGCCTGCGCCGCGGCGAGCTGCCCGCGCACGTCCACGCGCTCATCCCGGGTGCCCGGCAGGTGCGGAGCGTCCGGAACATCCTCGTCGAACGGTCCGGCCGTCTCCCGCCCAAGCCGCTCGTCCGTGACGGGCTGCCCGTGGTGCCCATCGAACGCTGCGTCCTCGACGCGGTACGCCGGCTCCGCAACGAGTCGGACATCGCCGCGATCCTGACCGAGCCGGTGCAGCGACGGATGGTCCTCGAGGAGGCGCTGGAGGACGAACTCGAGAGCGGGTGCCGCAAGGGGTCGGCAATCCCTCGAAAGGTCCTCCGGGCGATCCGTGGTGGGGTCCGTTCCGCGGCCGAGTTCGACGTCCGCACCTGGTGGCTCTCCCGACCCGAGCTCGAGCCGGCCCTCTTCAACGTCGCCCTGCTCGACGAGCGGCAGACCGTCCTCGGCATCGCCGATGTCTTCGACGAGCACGCCGGACTGGTCGTGCCGGTCGATTCGGTCGAGCAGCACTTCGCGACGCCGGACCAGGTAGCACTCACCGAGCGACAGCACCGGGCCTACCGCCGGGCGGGCCTCCACGTGCTCGGCATCCGCCCCAGCCGCGTCCGCACGGATCCCGAAGGCCTGCTGCAGGACGTCCTCGACGCGCTGGAGGTCGCCTCCGCCCTGCCGCCGGCTCGGGTCACGTGGCGCCCCGATGTGGCCGCACGACCATGACCACTCGTCCCACGAAGCGGGTTTCCTCCCACCGGATGCAAGCAACGACGCTTCGCTGCCAACCGTGAGCGGCCCGGAGTCAGCGGCCCGCCAGCGCCGACACCCGCCGGCCCACCGTCGTCCGGGCCTTCCGCCAGGTCTTGGAGACGACGGTCGAGAGGTCGTCGGTCGGTGTGAGGATCACCCGGCGCATTTCGTAGGGCGAGCCCGACGGCCCGGCCAGCCCGGGACGCGTCGTCACCGCACACCGGTAGCCGAGTTCGGACACCAGCCGCGTCGTCGTCTCCGAGTAGTCGCTCGCCGAGCCGTTCGGGAACGCGAGGGTGTCCACCGTGATGCCGAGCCCGGACTCGAGCTCCCGCCGCGAGTCCGACAGCTCCGTGAGCTGCGCCGCCTCGGTCTCCCGCTCCAGGATCGCGTGCGTCACGGTGTGCGACCCGACCTCGTGCCCGGCCGCCAGCAGGGACTTCGCGCCGCCCCAGTCCATGAACAGTCCCTCGCCCACCGACGTCGGCGCCGGGTTCAGCTCCTCCGACACCCGGGCCACCTCCGCGACCCGGCTCGCGTGGTCGAGGGTCTTGACCGCACCGCGCACCGCCTCGTGCGCCGTCTCGCGCGCCGCCGGGGTCGAGAGGTCGTACACCGTGTCGCCGACCGACAACCGAGGAGCGCGGGCCCGCTCGAACGCCGCGGACAGGTCCTCCCACCACGCGCCGACCATCCCCGACAGGAAGCCGGGCACGAGGAAGAACGTCGCCGGGAACCCGTGCTCGGCCAGCATCGGGACGCCGAGCTCGAGGTTGTCGAGGTACCCGTCGTCGAAGGTCAGCACCACCGCCCGTGGCGGCAGCGGCTCGCCGGCCTCCATCCGCGCCAGCGCGTCCCCGAGGGAGAGGACGTTCCCGAACCGGGCGATCGTCCGCAGCTGCTTCGCGAAGCCCAGCCGGCCCACGCCCGGCGGGTCGGGGAACCCCGGCGTCGGGTCGATGTTGTGCCAGCCGAGCACGAGGAGCCGGTTGCTCATGCGAACCGATGGTAGGACCCGTCCCGGACGTCCCCGCCGTCGGTGGCCGCCACCGCCTCGGCCACGACCGCGGACACGGCGGCTCGCCGCGCCGGGTCGGCGCGCAGGGACCGCGAGAGCTCGAGGTGCACGAACGGCGTCCCGAGGCGCGCCGCCAGCCCACCCTGGACGTTCCGGGTGCCCGAGAGCCGTTCGCAGCCGGGCTCCCCGCCGCCGCGCACCCGCTCGCCCGCCGCGCGCAGCCCCCGCGTGACCTCCCCGAGCAGGGCGGAGCTGGAGCCGGCCCCCGGGGAGGCGACGACGTCGAACCCGGGCCGGTCGGCACACCCGTGGACCTGCACCTGCGGCGTGCCGTGGGCCCCGACCAGGCCCGCGGCGAGGCGGGCGAACACGGAGTCCGGCCGGTGCGACACGTCGGCGGGGAAGTCGGCCCGCCGCCGAGCTCCCGCGGGCGCCGCCGCGTGCCGGTGCGCCCCCGCCTGCAGCAGTAGGGCCCCGTCCAGCCGGCCCAGCACGCCGAGCCCGACGCGCTCGGTGCGCAGGTCCGAGTGCGGGTGCGGGATCTCGACGACGACCTGGGGCGCCCGGCCCCCGACGACGGCGGGCAGCACGACGAGGCCCCACGCGCGGGGGGTGGTCGGGTCCGCGACGAGGAGGGTCCGGCCGCCGACGCGGCGGACGGCGAAGCCGGCGGCGCGGGCCGCCGGTCCGAGGTCCGCGGTGTCGGCGCCGGCGCACGCGGCCAGGACCGCGAGGACGAGGCGGTCGACAACGGCGTCCTCGGCGGGGAGCGGCGGCCGATAGGGCCCCGCGGAGCGCAGCGAGGTGGTGAACCGCTCGACGAGGTGCGCGAGCGGCCCGTCCTCCGCGTCGCCCGTCACTCCCGGAGCGTGCCACGAGGCGGCACCTGCCACCCGGCGGTCGGCCGCTCGGGGGCCGTCCCCGGACCGGTCAGGGGCCGGTCAGGGTCCGTCAGGCGCCGGCCGGGTACGCCGGGCCCCACTCCGGCCGCTCGACGCGCGCCGCGGAGGCGCCGCGCTCGGCGGGCCCGCCGAAGACGGAGCGGGTGTCGCCGGCGGGCGGGTTGCCGAAGGGCGGTGTCCCGAACGGCGCGACGTAGAAGTCGAGCGGGCGGCGCGGCGCGTTGAGGAACGCCGCCGCCTCGGGGTCCGGCTCGAAGGGCAGCTCCGACCCGAACGGGAAGACCGACTCCGCGAGCGCCGACGCCGAGGGCGCGTGCACGGCGGACCGCCACCCGGCGACGCCGTCCTCCCCGGACGCCGACGACGCCCAGGACGCCCCGGACCCCGAGGACGCCCCGGACCCCGAGGACGCCCAGCCCGGCACCGCGGACGCACCGCGATCCGCCCGCGACGCCGCCCAGGCCGGTGCCACAGGTGCGGGACCCGAGGTCGGCCGCAGGGCCACCATCCGGCGGGGCCGCACGTCCACCGACACCGCTTCCCCCGGACCGCCGCCGTCACTACCCGCCGTGCGGGAACCACGCTCCGCCATGCCGACCATTCTCGGAGTCGCCTCCCGCACGCCCCGGTCGGGGGACCCGCCCTCGGCCGACCGGGACCGCACCGGCGGCACCTCGCGGGGCCGGTGTCGCGCGGGGCGCGCGCGCCGCCGCCGTTCGGGCCCGGGAACGCCGTCCGCGCCCCGACGGGCGGGCCAACGAACGCCCACCTCGGTGACGCTCGGTACTCCCCGGGGGAGGCCCGTCTCACCGCGGGCCGCCGTCACCACCGGCCGGGACGACGCGTTGGGACCTGCGGGACGAGAGCACTCCCCGAGGTTGCTCCTTCCGGGCAGGCGCCGGTGTCGTTCCACGGACAGGAGGAGCTCCCGATGGACAGCTCAGGTCCCTCGTTCACCCGTTCGAATGAACTCCAGAGCCGGCTGCACAACATGGTGCCGGGTGGCGCCCACACCTACGCCCGCGGGGACGACCAGTACCCCGAGGACATGGCGCCGATCATCGAGCGCGGTCTGGGCGCACGGGTGTGGGACGCCGACGGGAACTGCTTCGTCGAGTACGGCATGGGCCTCCGGGCCGTCACCCTCGGTCACCGGTATGCGCCGGTCGTCGACGCCGTCCACGACGCCCTGACCCGCGGGGTGAGCTTCACCCGACCCTCGACGCTCGAGGTCGCGGCGGCCGAGGACTTCCTGTCGCTCGTCCCCGGGGCCGAGATGGTCAAGTTCGCGAAGAACGGCTCCGACGCCACCACCGCCGCCCTCCGGCTCGCCCGCGCCGTGACCGGGCGCGAGCTGGTGGCGGTCGCCGACCAGCCGTTCTTCTCCACCGACGACTGGTTCATCGGCGCCACCGGCATGCCCGGGGGCATCCCGATCCCGGTGCGCAACGCGACCGTCCGCTTCACCTTCAACGACCTCGAGTCCCTGCGCGCCGTGATCGCCGCCCACCCCGGCCGGATCGCGGCCGTCTTCATGGAGGCCGCGACCGGCGTGGTCGCCCCCTCACCGGGCTACCTGCGGGCCGTCCGCGACCTGTGCACCGCCGAGGGCATCGTGCTCGTCTTCGACGAGATGATCACCGGGTTCCGGTGGGCGGCCGGCGGCGCCCAGGAGGTCTACGGCGTCGTCCCCGACCTCTCCACGTGGGGCAAGGCGATGGGCAACGGCTTCTCGATCGCCGCGCTCGCCGGCCGGCGCGAGCTCATGGAGCGCGGCGGCCTCGACACCGACGACGAGCGCGTGTTCCTGCTCTCGACCACCAGCGGGCCGGAGCTCGTGGGGCTGGCCGCGTTCCGGGCCGTCGTCGAGGCCTACCGCACCACCGACCCCGTCGGTGCCATGGCGCGCACCGGCCGGCGCCTCGCCGCCGAGGTCAGCGCGGTCGTCGGCGAGGCCGGGCTCGCCGAATACCTCGACGTCGCGGGCCACCCGAGCTGCCTGGTCTTCCGCACCCGCGACGCCGACGGCCTCCCCTCGCAGGAGTACCGCACGCTCTTCCTCGCCGAGCTGCTGCGCGGCGGTGTCCTCGGGCAGTCGTTCGTCGTGTCCGCAGCGCACACCGAGGCCGACGTCGACCTCACGGTCGAGGCCGTGGCGGCCGCGTTGCCGACCTACGCGAAGGCCGTCGAGCTGGGCACCACCGACGGGCTGCTCGAGGGCCGCCCCGTGGCGCCCGCCCTGCGCCCGCACGCCGGACCCCGCCGGCGGGCCGCCACCCCCGCGTGACCGGTCAGCGCGTGGCGCCGACGACGGCCACGCCGTCGTAGCGCTCCGCGAGCTCCTCGGGCATCGGCGCGAGGTCCGAGCAGCGCCGGAAGTCGCGCAGCGACGTCCCGGAGCACTCCGAGTCCACGTTCACCGACCCGCGCCCGGCCTCGACGTCGTCGATGTCGACCACGCGGAAGTCGATCGAGTACCGGGTGCGCCCCGAGGTGTTGGGCACCGACGAGTGCAGCTGGTTGCCCGAGAACACCATCATCCCGCCGACCTCGGGCACCACGCGGACCTGCGGGTCGAGCTCCACCGGCTCCTCCGGCTTGGGCTGGTCACGCGTGTCCTTGCCGATCTGGCTGGCGGCGCTGAAGCGGCTGGTGCGGTTCCACTCGGCGTAGTCGTAGCGGCGCGACCCGTTCCTGACACCCTGGGTCATGTACTTCGGGTGGAACGCCATGACGTTGTCGGCGGTCACCGGGTACACGGGCATCCACCAGTTGGTCTGGCACATCGGGGCCGAGTACCAGGTGTCGCGGTGCGGGTGGAAGGCGTAGGCGATCCCCGTCGTGAGGTAGTCGTCGGACGTCGACGTCCGCAGCCGGGGCACGTCGAAGTAGGTCCGCTCCGGGTCGCAGCCGCGCTCCTCCAGCACCGCCGGGAGCAGCTCCTTGCAGCGCGGGTGGTGGATGAACCGGGGCTTGAGCTCCGCCAGCAGCGCCGCGAACTCCCCGACGTCCATCCGGTGCTGCGCGGTCTCCGGGTCGCGCTCCCCGAAAGCCTCCTCGACCAGGCCGCGGGTGAAGTCCACCAGCGCGAGCGTCGCCGGCGACGCGCCGTACACCATCACGTCGCCGCGGTAGAGGTGCTCGCGTCGCGTGGCGTCGTCGAACGACGGGTTCGACAGGACGTTGGTCACCTGACACTCCTCCCTGCGTCGGCTCCCCCCTCGGGCGCCGGCGCCGGTCCGTTCGTTCGATCTCCCGGCAACGTTATGACGCGTGCCCCCGGGAGGGGTTGTCCGGGGCGGCCGGATCAGGAACGTCGTGCCGTCCGTGCACGGAGCGTGCGCGTCCCCCTCGATGCCGCTAGCCCACGACGCCGCGGAGGATGTCCCGCAGCTCGCCGGCCATGCTCGCGGAGGTGAACCGCGCCTCCACCTCCTTGCGCCCGGCCGCGCCCATCTGGGCGGCGCGCTCGGGGTCGGCGAGCAGCTTGCCGATCGCCTCGGCCATCGCCTCGGGATCGTCCGGCGGGACGAGCAGCCCCGTGCGGCCGTGGTCGACGTAGGTGTCCATCCCGGGGTTGTCGGTGGCCACGACGGGGCGGCCGCTCGCGAGCCCCTCGAGCGCCACCGTGAGGCCCGCCCCGACCGGGTTGGGGCGCAGCGCGATCGCCACCACCGTGGACCGCTGGTAGAGCCCGCGCATCGCCGCGTTCATCCGCCGGGCGTGCACGACGCCGGCCTCGGGCGCGAGCTGGACCGGGAGCGTCGTCGCCAGCTCCAGCCACGCCGGGAGGCCGGCCGCGCGGACGCGCTCGACGGCCCCGACGAGCGTCGCGTGGTCGCGGTTGCGGTCGTCGCCGACGCTGGTGACCGTGACGCCGCTCGGGTCGCGGCCCTCCCACGGCTGCTCCGGGTAGAACTCCGGGTCGATCCCGAGGGTCACGCCGTGCACCCGGTCCGGGTCGACGTCCCAGTGCGCCTTCAGGATCGGCACCAGCCCCGGCGACTGCGTGAACAGTCCGGCGGCGCGGCGCAGCGCGGTGGTCGCGGCGCGGCGGTGAGTCGGCCGGAGGAGGTCCGGGCGGACGAGCCAGCCCACGCCGGTGACGACGGGCCGGCGCCGCGACGTGAGCAGCGCGGGGAGACCGTTGCGCTCGTCCATGCAGAGCAGGGCGTCCGCGCCGCGGCGCTGGACGGCCCCGGTGACGGCGGTGACGGCCTCGTACATGTCGAGGCGGTCGCGCACCTTGCGCGAGCCGTAGGCGAGCAGGCCGTTCGCGGGGCGACGGAAGGTGACCACGTCGCCCTCGTCGCCGATGTGGTGCAGGCCGTAGGGCGTGTGGTCCGGGATCTCGCCGCGCGCGTTCCGGAGGCGGTACTCCTCCACGTCGAGCTCCTCGGGCAGCTCCACGTGCACGTGCATCGTGACGACCCCCTCACACCTGACCCGATCGGGCGTATTCGGCACGCTACCGTCGCCCGCTACGGCGCCCGACGCCCGGTTTGCCCGGTGGAGTGGGCCCGCGCCGTCGCGGGCCGGTCATCGTCGCATCCTGCGCGCGCACCGTTTCGTGCCCGGCGGCGGAGGAGGGGCCGTGGTCCTGCTTCCGCCGGGTGACGCAACCCCGACGGTCACGGAACGTCCTGCGGTAGGCACGTCGTTCAGCGGCCCCGGGTGGCGACGGCGGGCACCCCGAGGAACCCCGCGACCACATCGCTACCGTGGTCCTCCGATCCGACCGGTCGCCGGTCGGCTCACCCCCGGCCCCCACAGGACGGACCCAGGATCTTGCCCGGCAGAGCGCTCATCCTCGTCGAGAACCTCTCGGTGCCGTTCGACCGCCGTGTCTGGCAGGAGGCCACGACGCTGCGTGACCACGGCTGGGACGTCGAGGTGATCTGCCCGCTGGGGACCGAGCGCGACACCGAGCGCGAGGCGGTCGTCGACGGGGTGTCGATCCACCGCTACCCGCTCGTCGCGGCGTCCGGGGGCCCGCAGGGCTACCTCAAGGAGTACGGCTCCGCGCTGTTCCACTCGATCCGGCTGGCCCGGGCGATCACCCGCCGCGCCCCGATCGATGTCGTGCACCTGTGCAATCCGCCGGACCTGCTGTTCATCGTGGCCCTCGTGCTGCGGGTGATCGGGCGCCGGCACGGCGTCCGCACCCGCGTGGTGTTCGACCAGCACGACCTCGTGCCCGAGCTCTACCTCTCCCGCTTCCGCCCCAAGCGCGACGCGCTGTACTGGGGCCTGCGCCTGGTCGAGTTCCTGACCTATCGCACCGCCGACGTCGTCGTCTCCACCAACGAGAGCTACCGCGCCAAGGCCGTCGGACGCGGGCGGGTGCCCGGCAGCCGCGCGTTCACCGTCCGCAGCGCCCCCGCGCTGGACCGCTTCAAGCAGGTCCCGCCGGAGCCGGAGCTCGCGAAGGGCCGCGACCACCTGCTCGTCTACCTCGGCGTCATGGGGCCGCAGGACGGCGTCGACTACGCCGTGCGCGCCCTCTCGCAGCTGGCCGAGCGCCGCGACGACTGGCACGCCGCCTTCCTCGGCGGCGGTGACGCCTACGACGACGTCGTCGACCTCGCCCACCGCCTGGGCCTGGACGACCGCGTGACGTTCACCGGCATGGCCGACACCCCGCTGGTGCGGCGCTACCTCTCCACGGCGTGCCTGGGCATCGCCCCCGACCCGCTCAACCCGCTCAACGACGTGTCCACCATGAACAAGATCATGGAGTACATGGCGATGGGGCTGCCGATGGTCTCCTTCGACCTCACCGAGAGCCGGGTCTCCGCGGGCGACGCGGCGCTCTTCGCCCGTCCCAACGACGTCGACGAGTTCGCCACCCTGGTGTCCGAGCTGCTCGACGACCCGGTGCGGCGCAAGCAGATGGGCGAGGTCGGGCGCGAGCGCGTCGCGGGCGCGCTGTCCTGGACGCGCTCGGTCGAGTCGCTGCTGGCGGCCTACGCCCTGGTCGACCCGGCCCCCGCCCCCGCCGGGCGCCCCGCGACGTCGGCGGTCACCGACCGGTGACCGGCCCGACGGACCGCCGCGGCCGGAGCGACCGGCTCCGGGTGCTCGTCGTCGGGCAGGCGTCGTCGACGCCGGGCGGCATCGCCGCCGTCCAGCGGCTGCACGAGCGGTTCCTCGCCGCCCGCGACGACGTCGAGGTGCGCCTCGCCATCACCTACGACGAGGCAGGCCCGCTGCGGCGCCTGGGGCTCATGGTCGGCGGCATCGGCCGCGCGCTCACCCTGGTGCTCGGCGGCCGCGTGGACGTCGTGCACCTGCACGTGGCCAAGGGCCTCTCCGCGCTGCGCAAGGGCGTGATCGTGGCGGCGGCCCGCTCGCGCGGCGTCCCGACCGTGCTGCACACCCATGCCGGCGCCTTCGCCGACTGGTTCGACGGCCTCCCCGCCCCGTTGCGCCGCCTCGTGGCGTGGCTGCTGCGCGCCGACCGCGTCGTCGTCCTCGCCCCCGGGGCCCGCGAGGTCTACACCTCGCGGCTGGGCCTGCCCGACGACCGCGTCGTGATGCTCGCGAACCCGGTGGAGTGGCCGGCCACCGTGCCCGAGCGCGACCCGCACACCGGCACCGTCGAGGCGCTCTTCCTCGGGCGGCTCATCGACCGCAAGGGCGTGTTCGACCTCGTCGACGCCCTCGCCGGCCTGCAGGCCGCGCACCGGCGCCGGCTGCACGTGACGCTGGCCGGGCACGGGGACGCGGACGCGGTGCGCCGGGCGGTCGCGGGGCACGGACTCGACGCGACCGTCGCCGTCCGCACCTGGATCGGCCCCGACGAGCGCGACGAGCTGCTGCGCGCCGCCCAGATCCTCCTGCTGCCGAGCTGGTGGGAGGGCCTGCCCATGTCGGTGCTCGAGGGCATGGCGTGGGGCCTGTGCCCCGTGGTCACCCCCGTCGGGGGCCTCGCCACGCTGGTCCGCGACGGGAACAACGGCGTCGTCGTCCCCGTCGGCGACCCCCCGGCGCTCACCGCGGCGCTGGACAAGCTCCTCTCGGACGACGAGGTCCGGGTGCGCACCGGGGCCCGGGCCCGCGAGAGCGTCCGGACCTTCGGCGCCGACGCGTGGGCCGAGCGGCTCGTGACCCTCTACCGGGAGCTCCTGGACTCCTGACCACGACATCATCGGCTCGACGAGCACGGCTCCCCTGACCGGAGCGACGGACAGCGATTGACAAGGAAGGGCTCTCCATGGCCGACCGGAGCGAGCACGGCACCGTGCTCACCTACGACCCGATCGAGTTCCCGTTCTCGACCGTGGTCGCGAAGATCCTGGACACCCCGGACCTGGAGCGGATCCACGATCTCGGCCGCCGGTCCGACGTCCACAACCACGACCAGGACTCCGACGACCACTCGCTCTTCTATCGCGAGTACGAGCAGGTGCGGGACCTCTATGACCGCTTCCTCGTCGAGTGGATCCTCCCGCAGTACGGGGAGGACCTCGCAGTGCAGCGCGTCCCCACCTTCCGCGTGCACCGGCCCGGCTCGGTCGCTGTGAGCGAGTTCCACAAGGACTCCGACTACAACCACCAGCCGGCCACGCTGAACTACTGGCTGCCGCTGACCCGGGCCTACGGCACCAACTCGATGTGGATCGAGGACGAGCCGGGTAGCGACACCTACTCGCCGGTGGTGGTGAACCCGGGCGAGGTGTGGCGGTTCGACGCGGTGAACAACCGCCACGGCAACTACGCCAACCACACCGACACCTCGCGGGTCAGCTTCGACTTCCGCGCGATCCCGCTGCGCCTCTTCGTCGACGAGGGCAAGTCGACGGTGAACGCGAAGCGCCGGATGGACCTCGAGGGCTACTACCGCAAGCTCGACGCGAACGGCCAGTTCCAGAGCTGACGCTCATGTGAGCGGATGCGGTCGTCATGACGACCACATCCGTTCACATGACCATCTGGTCCAGCCCTCGCGACGCCCGCCAGCCGAGGACCTCGGCGATGCGGGTCGCGTCGGCGACGACGCGGGCCGGGTCGCCCGGGCGCCGCGGCGCGATGCGGTAGGGCACCGGGCGCCCCCGCACCCGCTCGACGGCGGCCACCACCTCGAGCACGCTCGTGGGCTCGTTGCGGCCCACGTTGAGCACGCCCGGCGAGGGCTCCGCGTCATCGAGCAGCACCTGCGCCGCCGCCACGTGGGCCTCGGCCAGATCCTCGACGTGCACGTAGTCGCGCAGGCACGTCCCGTCCGGGGTCGGCCAGTCGTCGCCGAACACGCTCACCGGCTCGCCCGCCTCGGCCGCCCGCACCACCAGCGGCAGCAGGTTCGTCGCGCCGCGGTCGGCCAGGGCCGCCGACGCCGCCCCGGCCACGTTGAAGTACCGCAGCGCCCCCCACCGCAGACCGGCGGCCTCGGCCTGGCGACGCACCGCCCACTCCCCGCCGAGCTTCGTCTCGCCGTACGGGCTCGTCGGCAGCGTCGGATGGTCTTCCGCGACCGGCTCCGCACTCGTCTCGCCGTAGACCGCCGCGCTCGAGGAGTACAGGATCCGCCCGATCCCGGCCGCGGTCGTCGCCCGCAGCAGCGCGACCGTGCCGCCGACGTTCTGCTCGTAGTAGTGCAGCGGCACGGCGACCGACTCGGGCACCGACTTCTTCGCCGCCAGGTGCACCACCCCGTCCAGGCGCCGCCGCGCGGCCAGCCCGGTCAGCACCGCGGGCAGGTCCGGGTCGAGCAGGCTCGTGCGCACCAGCTCGACGTCCTCGGGCAGGCGCTCGGGCAGCCCCGTCGAGAGGTCGTCGAGCACGACGGCGTCGTGACCCGCGTCGAGCAGGGCGCGCAGCACGTGGGCGCCGATGTAGCCGGCCCCACCGGTCAGCAGCCAGGTGCTCACCGCCGCGACCCTAGTCAGCGCCCGGGAGCGGGCCCCGCGGCGCCCGCCGCCGACGGTCGTGCGCCTGCGCACGAGTACCATTCGGCCCGATGAGCACCCGGTCCACGGCGATCGCGCGTGGCGTCGTCATCCAGGTGCTGGCGAAGTTCTCGGCCCTGCCGCTGTCGATGGTGACGATCGCCATCGCGACCCGCTACCTCGGTTCCAACGGCTACGGCGTCATGGCCACGGCCGTCGTGTTCGCGCAGACCTTCGAGGCGTTCACCGAGCTCGGCGTCGGGACGATCGTCGTCCGCCGGGTGACCGGACACGGCGGGAACCTCGAGCGGCTCGTGGGGATGAACGTCTCGTTCTCCACGCTCTACGCACTGCCGTTGGCGATCGTCGCGGGCGCCGCCGGGATCGGGGTCTACTGGGGCGACTGGCAGCAGCAGGCCGCCGTGCTGGTGCTCGCCGGGGGCCTCGTCTTCACGACGATCTCGAGCTGTTACGAGCCGGTCTTCGACATCAAGGTCCGGTACTCCTCGGCCGCGTCGGCCGAGTTCTTCTCCCGGGTCCTGACGCTGTCCTCCGCGGCCGCGGTCGCCTACTTCGACCTCGGCCTGCTCGCGATGTGCGCCGTGCAGATCCTCCCGCAAGCGCTGCGCCTGGTGATCCAGTGGTGGGGCGCCCGGCGCCTCACCGAGATTCGCTGGGTGGTCGACCCGAAGCGGATGTGGGGCCTGCTCAAGGAGGCCTTCCCGCTCACGGTCATCGCGATCATCGCGGTGCTCTACTGGCGCGCGGACGGTCTGATCCTGTCCGTGCTGGCCTCGGCCGACCAGGTCTCGGGCTACTACACCGCGCTGCAGATCGCCTTCACCCTGACGCTGATCTCGCAGGTGTTCGAACGCTCGGTGCTCTCGACGATCAACGAGACCTTCAACACCGACCGACCACGCTTCGCCCGAGCGGTGGACCAGGGCTATCGGTTCCTGCTGCTCGTCGGGGTGCCGATCGCGGTGATCGGCTGGCCCCTGGCGCACCGCATGGCCGACATCGTCGGCGGCAAGGACGGGGTCGGGGCCTTCGCCGGGCCGCCGCTGCAGTTCTTCTTCATCGCGGTGGCGATGACGTTCCTCTCCGCGATCGTCTCCGACGGACTCATCGCGGCCCACGAGCAGCGCTACCTGACGACGATGTCGACGATCAACCTCGTCGTGAACTGCGTGGGCAACGTCCTGCTCGTCCCCCACCTCGGCGCGGTGGCCTGCGGGATCATGCTGCTGGTCACCGAGTCGATCGGCGTGACGATGTCGCAGTGGCGGCTGCGCCGTCACGGGGTGCACCCGCTGCCGTTCGGCTACCTCCTGCGGCTGCTGCCCGCGGGCGCGCTCGCCCTCGGCGCCATCTGGCTCACCTACGACCTGCCGCTGATCGTGCCGATGGCCGCGGGCGGGATCGCCTACTTCGGGGGCGCCCTGCTCCTCGGCGCCATCCCGGCGAGCATGCGCAACGCCCTCCTCGGTGCCCTGCGCCCCCGCAGCCTCGACCGCATGGAGGCCGAGGCGGCGGCGGCCGCCGATCAGGAGGGGCTCGGCGTCGCGCCCTCGGGCCCCACCCTGGGCCCGTTCGCCGACCCCGACCGGGTGCCGAACGCGCTGGACGCCGAGACCACCGTCCTCCCCGACGCCGCCCGGGTGCCCGACACCCGCGTCCCCGCCGACGCCCTCGACGCCGAGACCACGGTGCTGCGGCCCCAGGCGGTGGCCGCGGCGGCCCGCAACGGCCGCCGGGACGCCTCCGCCGACATCACCGACGTCCCGACCATGGAGCTAGACCTCGCCGCGCTCCAGACCATCCGGATGCGCCAGCAGGGGAAGTACGTGGACCTGCGCGTCATTCGACGGGGGTGACCTCCGGGGTGAGTCCCGGGTCACGCCCGCCTGCGTGCCACGATGCGGCCGTGCCGCGTCCACGCCCGGGCCCGGCGGGGACGCCGGACGGGAGACGCACGCGGTGACGGGTCGTGACCTCGCGGTGCTGATCGTGTCGTACCGGCGGGCGGACCTGCTCGACCCGACGACGGCGGCGGCGTGGAGCACCGCCCTGCGCGCCGCCCTCGACGACCGCGACGGCCTCGCCGCCCTGGGCGAGGCCGGCCGGGTCCGCGCCCTCGCGCACTACACCGACGCCGCGATGGCCGACGTCTACCAGCAGGCGATCGCGCGGCTCGTCGGACACGCGTTCCCGGGCGCCCCCGACGAGCCGGTGCACGAGATCGGAGCCGCCCGATGAGGATCCTCTGGCTCTCGCCCTGGTTGCGGACGCTGACCCGGGTCCAGGTCGACGCGCTCCGCGCGGCCGGGCACGAGGCGCTCGTCGTCACCACCGACCAGCACTACGAGAAGGTCACCGCGCGTCCCGACGAGCGCGTCCTGGACCCCGCCATCAAGGACCCCCGGACGCTGCCCGCGCTGGCGCGGGTGACCGCCGAGGCGGGACGGTTCGCCCCCGACGTCGTCGTGTCGGAGCTGATGCACGACCCGCGCTGGCTGCCGATGACGCGGCTCGCGCCGCTCGTGCAGGTCGTCCACGACGACCGCCCGCACGGCGCCGACGAGGAGCGGCCCTGGTACCGGGACGCGGTGCTCGACCTCCAGACCCGGACCGCGGCCGCCGTCGTCGCGCCCAGCACCCACGTGGCCGCCGTGCTGTCGGCGCGGTTCGGCCGACGGGTCGACGTCGTCCCGCTGACCTCGGACGTGCCCGAGGCCGACCTGCCGCCGGTGCCCGCCCCGGCGTCGCAGCGCCGCGACGTCGTCCTGCTGGGGCGGATCTCGCCGTACAAGAACGTCGAGGTCGCGCTGCGGGCGTGGGCCGCGCACACCGTCTCCCCGGCCTACCAGGGCGACCGCCTGCTCGTGCTGGGGGACGGTCCGCTGGAGCGGCTCGACCTCCCCGAGCACGTCGAGTGGCGGCGGGAGCCCTTCGCCTACGCCGACGTGCTCCCGGTCCTCGCCCGGGCCAAGGCCTCGCTCGCGCACTACCGGCTCGCCACCCAGAGCGGCGTGCAGGTGCTCTCCATGCAGCTCGGGGTGCCGACGATCGTCTCGGACTCCGGTGGGCTCCCCGAGTTCGCGGCTCCCGACCTGCCCCCGCTCCGCGTCGACGACGTCGAGGGCCTCACCGCGGTGCTCGACAAGTTGGCCGACCCGTCGACCGCCGCCGCCGTGGGCGCCTCGGCCCGCGAGCACTACGAGCGCCACTTCTCCGCCGAGCGCGCCGCCGCGGGGTGGGGCGAGGTGTTCGCCCGGGTAGGTCGGCGTTCCGGGGGCGGCCGGGCCTGAGGGCCTGACACACGTCCGCCCGGCCCCGGACCTCGGGTGGAGGTCCGCTGACCGGGCGGAGGTGGGTCAGCCGTCGGGCGAGCCGCGGTCGGTGTCGGTCGAGACCGACGAGCCGACCCGGTTGGGGGCGCCGTTGGTCCGCGGCCGCGGCGTGGGGCTCGGCCCGCTCTGGCGGCGCATGTCCACGGCGACGGTGTCCGCGTCCAGACCGCCCGGGCGGGCCGGCGGCGTGTTCCCCGGCTTCGGGGCGGGGGTGCCGGCGGGCGTGCCCTTGGGCTTGATGGACACGGGCTTGCCCGGCGCCGGACGACGGGGGGTCTGGGGGGCCGCGCCGGCCGTCCCGACCGTGGTGGTCGGGGCGTCGGGCGACGAGGTCGGGGCCGGCTTCGCGCCCGGGGTGGGCTTGGCACCCGGGGTCGGCTTCGCGGCCGAGGTCGGCTTCGGGGACGGGGCGGCGGTGCCGCGGGACCCGTTCTGCGCGGACCCGTTCCGGCCCGACCCGGCCGACCCGTTCTGGGCCGACCCGTTCTGGGCCGAGCCGTTCTGGGCCGAGCCGTTCTGGGCAGAACCCTTCTGGGTGGGCGCGCTCTGGGTCGGGGCGTCCGCGGCGGACGCCTTCTGGGGCGAGCCGTTCTGGCCGGCGGCGGCCTGGCCCGACCCGCTCTGGGACTGGCCGCCCTGGGCCGGACCACTCTGGGACTGACCGCCCTGGGACTGACCGCCCTGGGACTGACCGCCCTGGGCCGGACCGTTCTGCGCGGGGCCCTTCGCCCCCGTGGCACCGGACTGGCCCGGGCTCTTCGGGGCCGCGGCACCGGGCGGCTTCTGCCCGGCGGGCTGCGCCGGCGAGCCGTTCTGCCCGGGCTTCGTGCTCCCCGGTCCACCCGCGGCCGAGCTCCCGCCCGACGAACCGCCCGTGCTCCGCGACGCGGCGGCCGCACCCGCGGCCTTCGCCGGCGGCGAGGGCTGCCCGCCCTTGCCGGGCCCGCTCGGCGCGCCGGAGCCCGCTCCGGCCGGGCCGGGCGAGGGACGACCGTTCTGCCCGGCGGGCGACGGGCTCGGCTTCGCGGGCCCGGGGCCGCCACCCTGCGGACCCGACGCACCCGCACCGCCCGACCCACCGGCCTGCGGCGGCTTCTGGGGACCGGACGCCTGGGGCGCGGACTTCCCGTTCTGCGCAGCGGCCTGGGTGGGCCCGGAGGACGCACCCTGGGCCGCCGCGGCCGCGGCCGCGGCACCCGCGGCGTCCTTGCCCGCCGCGGCGACCGGCTTCCCGGCCTGCCCCGGGCCGGGCTTCTGGCCGGCGCCGGCGTTCTGACCGGACCCGGAGGAGCCGGAGGCGCCCGACGTCGAACCCGCCGTCGCCGCGGCCGGCGAGGAGCCCTCGCCCTCCCGGGCGACCCGCTGCGTGGCCTCGGACGAACCCGGGCCACCGCCCGTGGGCATCGCCACCGGCGTCGTCGGGGTGGGGTCGATCGCGGGCCCCGGCGCCGGCGGCGCCATCGGGCGCGGCGGCGGCGGGAAGGGGCGGCCGGGAGGCGGGTAGTACCCGGGCGGCGGGGCCATCATCGGGTTCGCGCCCGTCGGCGGGCCCACCTGACGCGGCGCACTGCCCGGGTCGCTGCGGATCCAGGACGACACCCGGCCGCCGAGGCGGCGCAGGAAGGGCGCGAAGAAGAGCGCCACCGCGAGGAGCACGAGCAGGAGACCGACGAGCGCGCCGACGAGCACGAACACCACCGCCGGCGGCAACGGCCGCGCGGCGGGGGTCGACGGGTCGGAGATGACCTGGGTGTTGACACGCGGCGGCTGCCCGGGCGCGGTCTCCAGCGCGCCGAGCGCCTGGGTGAAGGCCTGGGTCTCCGCCCGCCCGGCGCGCACGGCGTCCTCCGGGCTCGACCCGCGCACGGAGAGCGTGATGACCGTCGTGTCGCCGTCGACGCTCCCGGTGACCCGCTGCGCGAGGTCGGCGCTGTCGATCCCAAGCTGGCGGCTCGCGGGGACGACCACCTGGTCGCTCGACGCGAGCTGCGCGTAGGTCGACATCCGCTGGTTGATGTACTGGTTGGTGTTGTAGGCGCTGTCCGAGGAGTCCGAGGACCCACCACCGGAGACCAGCACCTGCGAGCTCGAGGTGTAGTCGGCCCCCGCGAGGCGGAGATCGACGACGAGCCCGACGACGGCACCGAGCACGGCACCGAGCACGAGCACCCACCACGCCTTGCGCAGTGCGGACGACACGGTCATCGGTGAGCTCACTCCTCCATGGTGCCCGCGCGGACCGCAGGCCGTCTCGGGGGGCTCGGTACGGGACCCGGGACCGGGCCCGACCGGGGAGGCCGCCCGGGGATCGGGCCGGCCGCCCCGACCCCGGGGCGGCGGGGCGCGGGAGGCAGGGGCAACGGCCAGGGTGTCCAGGTCGCGAAGGCGGACGCGGCCGCCATGAGCGTCACGACGATGATGATCGACGGGCGGTCCACGAGCATCGTCTGCAGGCTCGCCTGCGCCGCGAGGCACGCGATGCCCATGCCGAGCACCACCACCATCGGTGCCCCCGGCGTCCGTCGTCGCCAGGAGGTCAGGACGACCGAGAGGACCCGGACGCCGGCGAAGGCGTAGGCGAGGAGGCCGAACACGCCCATGTACAGCCAGATCCGCAGGTACTGGTTGTGGATGTAGGGCCGCGGGTCGACCACGGTGCGGCTGTGCTCGTTGTCGTAGGTGATGAGCTCGCCGCCGTAGTACTGGCCCACGCCGACGCCGGTCCACGGTTGCTTCTCGAGGGTCGCGTACGCGGCGGCGTTCTCCCGGAGCCGGTCCGGGAGGCTGTCCTCGCCGTAGGCCTGGCCGGTGACGACGCTCGAGGCCCGCAGGGCGATCTGCTTGGCCTGGCCGCCGGCCAGCCCGGTGAGGGCGAGGCTGAAGCCGATCGCGCCGACGACGATGAGCAGCGCGGCCCGCCGCACCAGGCCCTTCGGCCCGTGGGTGACCGCGGCGACCGCCACGATCAGGAGCACCAGCGGCGCCCAGGTGGAGCGGTTGAAGCTCGCCGCCTCGTGCGCGATGCCGATCAGCAGCAGCCCCAGCCAGACCCAGCGCGGCTTGCGCGGCATGAGCGCCGAGAGCAGCAGGACGAGCAGCGGGGCCCACAGGTTGAGCGTCGGCCCGGAGAGCCGGGCGACGTCGGAGGTCGACGACCCGGTGATCACCGAGCTGCGCTCGTCGACGAGCAGCCGGCTCCATCCCGCGGCGGCGGCGGCGAGCACGACGGCGCTGCACACCCCCGCGAGGTAGAGGAGCACGGAGACCAGCTGGTGCGGCCGGCGGGCGAACGCGAAGTAGACCGGGAAGAAGGCCGCCACCAGGAGCAGCGCGCGGTAGTTGTCGATCATGAGACCGAACTCGCCGCCCAGCGCCATCGCCGCGATCGCACCGATGGTGGCGGCGACGAGGATGGCCGCGACCGGGCCGGCGAACACCGAGCGCGGGGCGAACCCGACGCTGCGCCCCCGGAGGGTCAGCAGCAGGGCCAGCAGGAGCGCCACCTCGAGGACGGTGGGCGTGACCGGCCCGAGCTTGACGACGTCGACCTTCTCCGGGAACACCCCGACGCCGGTGAACAGCAGCGCGACCGCGGACCAGCGCGGGTCGGCGGTGCGCCAGGCCCAGACCGCGGCCGCGAGCACCACGAGCAGTGGGAAGATCATGGAGCCGGTGATGCCGTAGCCCGCGATCGACACCGCGGCGACGCCGACGGTGATCTTGCCCTCGGGGCGTCGGAGCCCGCTGAGGAGCCCGCGCATCTCGTCGCCCATGACGGTCGCGTTGAGCTCGACCATCCGGCGCCGGGAGCGCACGGTGTGCGGCGCGAGGTCGCGCGCCCAGCGGCCGGGCCGCAGCAGCGAGCAGGCCAGCAGAGACACGATGAACCCGGCTACCCCGCCGAGGACGCCCCACCAGCGGGCCTCCTGCAAGCCCTGGTCGAGGACCGGGCCCCCGGTCTCGACGAGCGTCCCGGAGACCTTGGACTGCGGGGTGCCGGGGTAGCGCTCGCTGGCGACGACGACGTCGATCGTCGCGCGTGCCGCGGTGGTCGCGTCTGCGGCCACCGTCGACGGGTCGTTCGAGGTCGCGGTGACCTGGAGGAGCTCGGTGCCCGAGGGGTGCTTGCCGGTGATGGTCACCGTGCTCGGGTCGAAGGGGGTTCCGGTGGCGCGGGCGATCTGCGCGGCGCGCTGCGCGACGGCCTCGCTGCCGGCGACGCCCTCCCAGCTGGTGATGCGGTCCTGGATGTAGCGCGAGCCCTTGGCGATGTTGTCGTCGCTCGTCATCGTGTTGTTGAAGACGACCTCGGCGGTGCTCTGGTAGTGCCCGACGATGCCGAGGAACACCGCGAAGGTGCCCAGGCCCGAGACGAGGGTGGCGAGCACGACCACGGCGACGGCGACCCGGAGGTGCGGGGAGCGGCGGCGCGGGGGTGCGGGCGGACCCGCGTCGGGTCGCCTCGGGCCACCGGGGCCGGGCTGCGCGCCCGCCGCCCGGGGGGCCTCGACTGCCGTCATGCTGCCCATCCCATCAATCGCTCGGGCTCATCCTGGTCGCCTCGTGTCCTCACCGTGTCAGGTCCCGGCCGTCGCGCATCGGGCGCCCGCCCGCCCCGGGAAGTCTAGGACCGGGGTCCGACGGTCGAGCCACCCGCCGTCGTCGGGGACCGTCCCCCCGCCCTGGGCAAGACGCCGCGCCGCACGGCGCGGTGCCCCCCGAGTGAGGTGTGTCTCAGCTCACGCCCGCTTCAGGCCTCCGGCTCGGCGACCCGCACGACGGGGTCGACGACCACCCACCGGCCCCCGGCCTTCTCGACCTCCGGCATGCGCGTGCGCATCTCCGCGAGCAGGTCGGTGACGAAGAGGACCACCTCGTCCGGCCGGCGCGCCACCACCTCCTCCGGCGCCACGATCGGCACCCCGACCCCCGGGAAGCGCCTGCCTTGCTTGCCCGGCGAGCCGTCGGCGACCGCGGGCAGCAGGTCGGGGCCGATGCGCGCCCGGTTGAGCAGCGGCACGGCCCGCGAGGCCGCCGCGTAGCCGATCACCGACCGGCCCGCGTCCGTGCCGTCGGCCAGGTGGGCGCGCAGGGCGTCGGCGCTGGCGGCGGTGGCGGCGTCCAGGCCCGCGACGACGGCGGGATCGAGCACCCCGGCGGCGATCTCGCGCTCGACGAGCCCCTCGACCGACGGCGGGTCCGCCGGGCCGGCGACCCCGGTGCGCCGCGCGGCGAGGAGCACCGTGCCGCCGTAGAGGTCGAACCAGAAGGCGTGGGTGGCCTCGAAGCCGACGGCGGCGAGCATGCGCACCAGCACCGGCGTCGAGTAGTACGCGAAGTGGCCGTGGCGCAACGCGTTCCACCCGCCGTCGGCGACGATCGCGGCCAGCGTGTGGAACTGCAGCAGCAGCGTGCCGCCGGTGGCGGTCGCGGCCGCCCGCTCGGCCAGCCCGGCCGCCTGGTCGGCGGCGTGCATCAGTCCGAAGCAGTCGACGACGACATCGGCCGGTTCGGCGGGCTGCGCCTCGGTGAGCCCGACGGCCGCGAGCAGGTCGAGCCACGAGCCGCCGTGCGGACTGCCGAACTCGGTGACCGTGCGCGGCGGTGCGCCGTCCGGGCCGGCGAGCAGCCCGGCGGCCTGCACCCGGGCGACGGCGTCGCGGGCCTGGTCGACCATGGCCTGCGGCTCGGCGCCGCGCGGCTCCTCCGGCGTCGTCGGGTCCTCGGCGAGGTTCGCGAGCCCGCACTGCGCGCACAGCCACATCCGCAACGGGTGCACCGGGTCGGGGCCCGGGTCGTCCACCTCGGGGAAGTGGTCGGCGGCGGGCTGGTCGCCGAGGTCGAGGACGACGCTGCCCGAGGTGCTCCCGCACCAGCGGCAGGTCACGGACGCGGGGTCGGGGCTGGGCACGGGTGGAGGTCCTCTCGGCGGGTGGTGGGAGGCTGGCGGGCATGGAGGTTCGCACGAGCGCGATCGACGGCGTCCTGGTGTTCGTCCCCACGCCGCACCGCGACGACCGGGGCCTGTTCACCCGCACGTTCGACACCGCGATCGCCGCCGAGCACGGCGTCGACCTCGGGCCGGTGGCCCAGGACAGCCAGTCGCGCTCGCGCGCCGGCACGATCCGCGGGATGCACGGCCGCCGCGGCGCGGGGGAGGCGAAGCTGGTGCGGGTGGCGCACGGGGCCGTGCACGACGTCCTCGTCGACGCCCGCCCTTCGTCCCCGACGTTCGGGACGGTGGCGTCGTTCCGGCTCGACGACGTCGACTTCCACCACCTCTTCGTCCCCGCGGGCCTGCTGCACGGCTTCCAGGCACTCTCCGACGCCGACGTCTGCTACCGGATCGACACCCCGCACGCTCCGGGTGAGGACGTCGGGGTGGCGTACGACGACCCCGACCTCGCCATCGCCTGGCCGGTCGAGGTCACCGCGATCTCGGAGCGCGACCGGACGGCGGGCTCCTGGAAGGACCTGCTCGCCCAGCTCGGCGCCTGACCCCGGGGAGCGTTCCGAGCGAAGGCGCCCTTCGGTCGATCTATCCGACCGGAGGCGCCCTTCGCTCGGAACCGGGGCCGGCCGGTCAGCCGACCGGGCGCAGCGTCGCGTCGAGCGTCCCGGCGGCCTGGCGGGATGCCAGCACCGCGAGCCGGGTGAAGCGCTGGTCGAACGCCTCCTGGGTGAGGCCGCGCGCGGTGTACTCGCGCAGCAGCTCCGCGGCGCCGTCGGCCACCGACCACGCGCAGCGGAACTCCGGCAGCAACTTCTCGATCTTGGTGAAGTCGACGCGGTAGGAGCGCGGGTCGCCCCCGGTCTCGCCGGTCACCAGCAGCGCCGCGGACGGCACGGCCACCTTGACGGCGTCGGCGATGTCGCGGACCTGCACGTTGTTCTCGGTGCTCCCGACGTTGAACGCCTGGCCGCGCACCACGTCGGCCGGCGCCTCCATCGCGGTGATCGCGGCCGAGATGATGTCGCGGCCGTGGCAGAGCGGGCGCCACGGGGTGCCGTCACTCATCACCTTGATGACCCCGGAGAGCACGGCGTGCCCGACGAGGTTGTTCAGCACGATGTCGGCCCGCAGCCGCGGCGAGAAGCCGAACGCGGTGGCGTTGCGCATCGACACCGGCACGAAGTCGTCGTCGGCGAGGTCGACCAGGTCGGCCTCCACGCGCACCTTCGACTCCGCGTAGGGCGTCACCGGCTTCATCGGGGCGTGCTCGTCGAGGATGTCGTCGGTGCCCGAGGCGCCGTAGACCGAGCAGGTCGAGGCGTAGACGAAGCGCCCGACCCCGGCCTCCTTGGCCAGCCGCGCCAGGCGCGTCGACGCGTGGTGGTTGATGTCGTAGGTGTGCTCCGGCGCGAGCGATCCGAGCGGGTCGTTCGACAGCGCGGCCAGGTGGATGACCGCGTCGAACCCGCGGAGCTGGTCGACCGTGACGTCGCGCAGGTCGACCGCGAGCGCCGGCGGGTCGGGCGTCTCGAGGTCGCCGAGGACGCAGTCCGCGTAGAGGCCGGAGTCGAGTCCGGTCACCTGGTGGCCGGCGGCGGCGAGCATCGGCGTGGCGAGCGTGCCCAGGTAGCCCTGGTGGCCGGTGAGCAGGACGCGCATGGCGCGGTCTCCCTTCGTGGTGGCGGTACCAGCGTGGCTCAGGCCGGTGCGCCCACGAGCAGGCGGGTGGGGTGGAAGCCCTCGGCGTAGCGGCGCCCGGCCTGGACGCCCCGGATCCGCGCGAGGCCGCGGAAGGCCTCGTCGTCGAACCAGGTCCGGCCCGTCTGCGAGGGGTAGTGCGCGTGGAGCAGCCGGATCTTCTCGTCGACGACGTCGGGTTCGAGCGGCCAGAGCACGGCGGGCTGCGCCAGGTCGGGCTCGGCCTTGAGGATCTCGTAGCCGAGGGCGAGGTGGTCGCGGAAGACGGTGGGGACGAGCCGGGCCAGCTCCCGGTGGTCCTGGTGGTCGTCGCCGCGGTGCCCGGCGAGCACGAGGTCGGGCTCGCAGGTGCGGCGGAACGCCTCGAGCTGCTCCTTCGCCCACTCCCAGTGGGTGGGGAGGCGGCCGTCGGGCATGTCCAGCACCGTCACCGACAGGTCCGCGCCGGGGCAGAACGCCGCCAGCGCGGCCCGCTCCTCGTCCTCGCGCGGGGTGCCGCCGCCGGCGAGCACCAGCGCGCGCACCCGCAGCCCGGGACGGGCCCGGCAGAGGGTGAGCACGGTGCCGCCGGCGCCGATGGGGATGTCGTCGCAGTGGGCCCCGAGCAGGACCAGCTCGTCGAGCCGGGCCGGGACGAGCGGGTGCATCAGCTCAGCAGCTGCTGCTCGACGAGGCGCTGCAGCGGCGCCACGTCGGGCTTCTTCTCCCAGAGCATCCAGGGCCGGATGCCGGCGCGGAACGACGCCTCGAGCTCGTTGCGCTCCTTGAGCGTGTCCGCGGGCAGCCAGAAGCCCTCGTGCGGGTAGCCCAGGAGCTTGCCCTCCTTGGCGAGGGCGGTGCAGGCGTCACCGACGAGGTCCCCGTTCTCCGGGATCCGGTCGATGACCGACGGGCGGAGCACGAAGTAGCCGCCGTTCTCGCGCACGCCCATGTCGGTGACGGGGTGGATCGAGGTGATCCGGTCGTCCGGGCCCGGCTCGACGATGTGGAAGACCGCCGTCGGCGAGACCGCCAGCAGCGCCGCATCGGCGTCGGAGGCCGTGAACCGCTTGACCATGTCGTCCAGCGGCGCGTCGGTGAGGACGTCGGCGTAGTTCGCGAGGAACATCTCGTCGTCCTCGACGAGGTGGCGTACGCGGCGCAGGCGCTCCCCGATCGGCGACTCGAGGCCGGTCTGGACGAAGTGGATCGTCCAGTCGGCGATGTCGGACCCGTTGAGCTGCACCTCGCCCTGGCGCAGCACGAAGTCGTTCGACTCGGTCTCGCGGTAGTTGAGGAAGTAGTTCTTGATGTGGTGCGCGCCGTAGCCCAGGCACAGGACGAACTCCTTGTGCCCGAAGTGCGCGTAGTAGCGCATCACGTGCCAGATCAGGGGGCGTGGACCGACCATCTGCATGGGCTTGGGGACGTCGGAGTCCCCCTCGCGCATGCGCATGCCGAATCCGCCGCAGAACAGGACGACCTTCACTTCGGATTCCTTCGGGCCTTCGGGTACATCACCGTCACCGCGCCGTCGCGGTGGCGGGCGAGCCCCCCACGACCGTTCCCGTCGCCGGGTCGACGATCTCGAGGGTCGGGATCGGGAAGACGAGCCGCCCGCCCCACGCCGAGACCGGCGCGAGCTGGGCGGTGATCTCCTCGCGCAGGTTCCACGGCAGCACGAGCACGTGGTCCGGCCGGTCGGCGTCGATGCGCTCCGGCGGGTGGATCGGGATCCGCGTCCCCGGGGTGTAGCGGCCGTGCTTGTAGGGGTTGCGGTCGACGGTGTACGCGAGCAGGTCGGGCCGGATGCCGCAGTAGTTGAGCAGCGTGTTGCCCTTGCCCGGCGCGCCGTAGCCGACCACGGTCTCCCCGCGGTCGGCCGCCTCGATGAGGAAGCGCACCAGGTCGTTGCGGATGCGCGAGACGTCGCGGGCGAAGCCGGCGTGGCCGGCGACGGTGTCCAGTCCGGCGGCCGCCTCGCGGGCGAGCACGTCGGCGACGGCCGGCGAGGCCGGCTCGTGCAGCTCGCTCGGGCGGGCCCAGAGCCGGATCGAGCCGCCGTGGGTGGGCACGAGCTCGACGTCGACGAGGTCGAGCCCGCCGGTCGCGAGGGCCCGGATCGCGGTGCCGACCGTGTAGTACTGGAAGTGCTCGTGGTAGATCGTGTCGAACTGGCGCAGCTGCACGAGCGTGAGCAGGTGCTGCACCTCGATCGAGACCCAGCCGTCGTCGGCGACCATGGCGCGCAGGCCCCGGGTGAAGCCCACGAGGTCGGGGATGTGCGCGTAGACGTTGTTCGCGACGACGAGGTCGGCCGGCCCGTGCTCGGCGCGCACCGCCGCCCCGGTGTCCTCGGAGAGGAACGCGGTGACGGTCGGGACGCCCCTGGCGCGGGCGGCGTCGCCGACGTTGACGCTGGGCTCGACCCCGAGCGCGCGCATTCCGTCGGCGACGACGTGGGCGAGCAGGTAGCCGTCGTTGCTGGCCGCCTCGACGACGAGCGAGTCGCTCGTCAGGCCCGCGCGCGTGGTCGCGGCCGTGACGAAGCGGCGGGCGTGCTCGACCCACGACGTCGAGAACGACGAGAAGTACGCGTACTCGGTGAAGGTCTCGTCGGGGTCGATCAGCGGCGGCAGCTGCACCAGCAGGCAGTTCCGGCAGACGCGCGGGTGCAGCGGGAACGTCGGCTCCGGGGCCTCGAGGGCCTCGGCGGTGAGGAACAGCTCGCAGGGCGGGGTGGCGCCGAGGTCGACGAAGCTCTCGAGCTCGGTCGAGCCGCAGAGCCGGCAGGTCAGCGGGGCGGGGACGGCGGGTGCGGTGGTCATGCGCGCCTCTCGGTCAGTACGCCCCGTCACCGCGGAAGACGGCCGAGACCGTCTTCCACAGGATGACGAGGTCCATCGCGGGCGACCAGTTCTCCACGTAGCGCAGGTCCAACCGGACCGACTCCTCCCACGACAGATCCGACCGGCCGCTGACCTGCCACAGCCCCGTCATGCCCGGCCGCACCAGGAACTTGCGCTTGGCGGCGTCGGAGTAGGCGTCGACCTCCCCGGGCAGCGGCGGCCGCGGCCCCACCAGCGACATCGAGCCCCCGACGACGTTGAACAGCTGCGGGAGCTCGTCGAGGGAGTAGCGGCGCAGCAGGGAGCCGATGCGGGTCACCCGAGGGTCGCGGCGCAGCTTGAACAGCGGGCCGGACCCGTCGTTGCCGCCCGCCACGAGGTCCTCGCGGAGCCGGTCGGCGTTCGGGACCATCGAGCGGAACTTGACCATCCGGAAGGTCTTGCCGCGCTGCCCGACGCGGGTCTGGCGGTAGAACACCGGGCCGCCGTCGAGCTTGACGAACAGCGCGACGAGCAGGAAGACCGGCGCGAGGCAGAGGACCAGGGCCGACGACGCGACCCGGTCGAAGAGCAGCTTCCCGATGCGCGGGACGCCGGAGAGGCGCGGCTCGGTGAGGCGCAGCAGCGGCAGCCCGTCCACCGGCGCGACGTGCAGCCGCGGGCCGGCGACCTCCATGAGGCCGGGGTCGACGACGAGCTCGGAGCCGGTGCCCTCGAGGTCCCAGGCCAGCCGGTGCAGCCGCTTCGGGCTCCAGCCGGGGGTGGGCGCGACGGCGACGACGCCGAAGCGGCCGCTGCGCACGCTGGAGGGCAGCGAGTCGAGGTCGCCGAGCACCGGGACGCCGGCGACGTGGCCCTGGCCGTCCTCGCCGAGACCCGTCGGGGTGCAGGCGCCGGTGACGACCCAGCCGACGTGCGGGACGCGGCGGGTGCGCTCGATGAGGTCGCGCACCGACTCCTCGGTGCCGATCGCGAGGACCGGCAGCAGACCGCGGCCGCGCTTGCGGGCCTGGTGCAGCCACCGGCGCAGCGTGTAGCGGCCGGCCATGGAGAGCAACCCGGCGACCGGCAGGATGCCGAACACCCAGGGACGCACGCCGGTCCGCTCCAGGACGAGGCCGGCGAGGGCCAGGATGATCGCCGCGCTGACGTACGCGCGCATCAGCCGGCTCCACTCCTCGGAGCCCTGGCCGAGCACGCGCGGGTCCCAGGCCCGGGCCGCGCCGATCGCGACGGGCACCAGCACCATCGAGACCAGTGCCAGGCTCCAGGGGTTGGTGCCGCTGTCCCCGGTGCCCGCGCCGAAGCCGACGAGCGCGCCCAGCAGCGCGCACACCGCGAGGACGATCAGGTCGGTCGCGGCGACGGCGAGCGCGAACTTGGACTGCCAGCTCGTGGCCACCGCGACGCTGCCCGGCTGACCCGGGCCCTCGTCGTCCCAGATCCGGATGAACCCGGGCGCCGTCGGGTCGGGGTCGACGAACGGGGCCGGGTCGGCCGCCGGGGCGCGCCCCGGCGTCGCGGTGCCCCCGGCCGGCGCGTGGGGCGCCGCGGAGGTGGTCGACGTCGTCGACGAGGCCCCCGCCGCACCGTGCGCCGGGATCTCGCCGGTGTCGCTCGGGTCGGTCCTGCCCTCGAGCTCGGTGCCGCTCACGCCTTCGCCCCTGTTCTGAGCGCTCCGGGGACGGGGCCCTGGGGCCTCGTCCCGGACGCCCGACGTCGCTCGCCGCCCGTACGGAGCAGTGGTCCGGCACAGCTCACGTCCCTCGGAGCACGCTCCGCGGATCCGGTCGCTGCTCGGTCGCCCACTGCCACCTCCCCTCGTACGGCGTCCGCCCGTCGGCGGATCGAGTTCTCCACCACGTTGGACGCGTGCGCCACGGGCAGGTTGCGTGCCGATAACGAGTGACCCGGAGCACGGGCCGAGAACACCCGCGCCCGGCACACGTCCTGACGTGGCCCAACGAGGCCACCGTCCGACGGTCACGCGGCGTGCCCGGCCCCCGGCCTCGCCGTCGGGGGATCGCGCAGGTCCGGGGCCTCCGCGGGCGTCGTGTCACCATGGTTCGCGCGGGCTACCCGCGATCCGCCGTGGTGTAAGGGCAACACCTCGGATTTTGGTTCCGATGATCCAGGTTCGAATCCTGGCGGCGGAGCTCGCGCGGCCGGCCCCGGGGAGGGAGCGGCGCGTGCCCACGGTGCTCGCGGCGGGCGCGGTCGTCCGGGACCCGGCGGGGCGGCTGCTGCTCGTGCGGCGGGCCCACGATCCCGAGGCGGGACGCTGGACCCTGCCGGGCGGGCGGGTGGAGCCCGGGGAGACTCCCGCGGACGCGGCGGCCCGGGAGGTCGCCGAGGAGACCGGGCTCGAGGTGGTCGTCGGGGCCGAGTGGCTGGTGCTCGCACGGCCGACCGGCGTGCTCGCCGCGGACGGGACCGAGACCGTCTTCGAGATCCACGACTTCGTCGCCGACCCGGTCGGCGGGCGCCTGCGCGCCGGGGACGACGCCGCGGACGCCGGGTGGTTCACCCCGGCCGAGCTCTCGCGGCTCCCGCTGACCACGGACCTGCTCGCCCACCTCGGGACGGCGGGCTTCGTGCCCGGCGCGGACACCCTTCGTGGTCGTCCGGAGCCGCACGGTGAGGCCACCCCATGACAGCCCCATCCCGTTTACGCTGGGGGGATGACCACGGCTGAGGCGAGCCCCAGCAGCCAGCCCTTCACGATCGACGGGCAACTGTGCTTCGCGCTGCACTCGGCGTCCCGGGCCATGACCGCCTGTTACCGCCAGGGGCTCGAGGAGCTGGGGCTCACCTACAGCCAGTACGCCGTGATGCTGGTCCTCTGGCAGGACGAGGCCGTGTCGATGGGCTCGCTGTGCGAGCAGCTCCACCTGGACTCGGGGACCCTCTCGCCGTTGCTCAAGCGCCTGGAGAAGCAGGGGCGGGTCACCCGCCGCCGTCGCCCCGAGGACGAACGGACGCTCGAGATCGCGTGCACCGAGCAGGGTCGGGCGCTGCGGGAGCAGGCCCGGGGCGTGCAGCGGGAGGTCGAGCTGGCCACCGGGATGAACGGTGCCGAGCTCACCGCCCTGCGCGAGCGGCTCGACGAGCTCGCCGAGCGCCTGCGCACCGCCACCGCCCTGCGTGAGGGCCGGCTCTGAGACCTCCCGGCGGGTCGGCCCTCCGCGGAGAGGGCTTGCCCGGACGTCCGATTGGGGTCAATCTGATCGGGCACGGCGGCCGGTCGGAGAGACCGGGCCGCCCCCACCTCGCGCCGGGAGCCACCGCCGATGACCCCACCGAGGGGTCCGCGCACCCCCACCGCCCGCGTCCAGGCGCCGTGCTCGGTGTGCGGCCGGGCCGTGGCACCGGACGCCGACGGCACCGTCCGCATCGTCGGGCTCGCGCCGCGGGAGGCCCCGCGGCTGTGGGTCTGGGGGCCCGCGGTGGTGCACGACGAGTGCCGGTACGACGTGCGCACTCCGCTGGACGACAGCACCGGCTACCTCCCGGTGGAGCAGCGCATTCCTACGGTCGGTCCTCCGGTCTCGTCCCGGGGAATCGACCCGGCCGACTGAACCAGCCCCGGCGGGTTTGCCTCCGAGGGGGCAGGGGAACATGGCGAGGTCGTCTCGTCGTCGTGTCCGGGAGCGGGTGCTCGTGAGTTCGCACGCTGCGCTGGACCTCGCCGCCGAGGCCGGCCCTCCGCGCGTCGGGGCCTTCCGCCGGGCCCTGCGCCGCTGGTTGGGTGAGGCCCTCCAGGCCCGGCAGACCGCGGCGGGCGCCTCATCGGTCCTCGACGACGACCTCGAGGACCTGGCGGACGACCTCGTGCTCGCCACGAGCGAGGCCCTGGAGAACGTGGTCGACCACGCGTTCGCCAACGCCACGGGGCCGGGCTCGATGACGCTGCGCGCCGACCTCGTCGACGACGTCGTCACGATCGTGGTGTCCGACGACGGCCGCTGGCGCGACCCGACGACGGGCCCGACCTCCCGCGGCCGGGGCCTGACGCTGATGGAGAGCCTCACCGACGTGGAGGTCGTGCACGGGCCGACGGGCACCATGGTGACGATGCGCCGCCCGCTCCCCGCCCCGGCGCACGAGCGGACCAGCGCGCAGGCCTGACGCCGCGCACCGGCTCAGGACGCCGCCCGGAAATTGTCGGTCGGCGCCTCCCCGACGAGCTCCTCCGCACCGACCGGGCGGGGACCACCGCTCCCGGAGGTGCCGCCGGGGACGCCGCCGTCGTCGCCCAGGTCGGCGAACGCGTCGACGACCACCGCGATCGGCGGCACAACGGCGACGACGACGCCGAGGGCGCCGAGCACGTCGGTCGGGTAGTGGATCCCGCGACCCACCAGGCACACCCCGACCACGACGACCAGCACGCCGAGGCCCGCCACGACCACCCCCCGCACCCTGGCTGTGAGGGCGGGCGTGCCGAGCACGACGATCGCGGCGGTCACCACGATCGAGGCGACCGCGGTGGTGTGGCCGCTGGGGAAGGCGAGCTCGTCGCCGCGGGTGCGCGCGACGATCGGCTTGAGCACCAGCGAGGTCGTGATCATCGCGGCGCCGGGCGCGACCACCGCGACGGCGAGGCCCCGGCCCCGGCGCCACCGCCAGGCCACCGCGGCGAGCACCGCCATGAGCACCGCCACCGGCACCGGGTCCCCGAGATCGGCCATGGCCTCGCCGACGACGGCGAGCACGCCGTGCCGCATCGGCACCAGCGCGGCGAGGGTGCCGTCGATCCGGCCGGTGTGCGCGGTCCCGGCGTAGCGCCGCGCGAACACGACGACCACGAGCACGCCGAACAGCCCGACCGGGAGGACGAGCCGCCGCCACGGCATCGGCACGAGCGGGACCGCGGGGCGGCCGCGGACGTCCTGCGCTGCTCCCACCGACGCTCCCCTCCCCCTCGACCGACCCCGCAGGAGCCGACCGCGTCCGCATGTGCAGAATCCCGCGTGACGCCCAGCGACGACCTCGGCGCTGCCCGTGACCGACAGTGTGCACACGGGTCGCCCGGGCGGGGCCGTGAGGGGGTGAAGGGTGAGACGTCCGGACGAGCACGACGGCGACGAGGCCGCTCGGGACGCGGCGCGCGCCCGCCCCGAAGAGCACCGGCGGATGACCGGGGCGGCCCTGACCCGGCCCGAGGGCGCCCCGCGTGAGACCGTCCTCGCGCTGGCCCGCTCCGCCGCCGCGCGCGCCTCCCGGGTGCCGCTGTCGGGCGCCACGGGGCCGACCGCCGACCTCATCGCGCTGTGCGACCTCGTCGGGCGCACCCGCGGGACGTCCGACCCCGCCACCCGGGCCGTGCTCCTCCGCGAGGCCGCCGCCGCCCACCTGGCCGTCCGCGGCGCCGGCTCGTCCTCCGACGCGACGGCGGCCCCCGCGTCCACGGACGCCGCGGAGGGGCTCCTCGACGAGCTCGTCGGGGTCGTCGCCGAGCACGGGCTGACCCTCTTCGCCGTCGACGCCGAGGCCCTGCTCGCGCGGCGCGCGCTGCTCGCCGACGACGAGGAGTCCGCCCTGGCCGCGGCGACGCGGGCGCTCACCCAGCTCGACGAGCAGTCCGTGGTCGACCACGCCCCCACCCAGCGCGAGCACCGCGGCAACCTCCAGGACACCTACCGGCTGGTGGCGGCCACCCTCACCTCGCTCGGGCTCAACGAGGTCGCCCAGCCGCTGCTCACCCGCGCCCGGGTGATCGCCGAGGACGACGGGGACGTCCTCGCCGCCGCGCGCTGCGACCACGAGCACGTGCGGGTGCTCATCTCGTGGGGCCTGCGGCTGCAGCGCGCCCACCGCGACGGCCTGCCCCACCTCGACGACGCCGCCCGCCGGGCCGCGACCCTCCACGCCGAGCCCGCGCTGCTCCCGCCCGACCACCGCCTGCTGCTGCGGGCGGCCGTCGCGCTCGCGCGCCGCCCGGCGGGCACCCCGGACGCCCACGGCCGGGTGCACGAGCCCGAGGAGGTCGCCGCCGTGGCCCGCGGCGACGCCGACGCCCTGGGCCCCGACGAACGCGTGTGCCCGGCCCTGGCCGACCACCTGCTCGGCCGGCTCGCCCGGGCCCGGGCGCTCGCGCTGTCCGGTCGCCGCGACGAGGCCGCCGCGGTGCTCGACCGCGTCCGGGCCCGGCGTCCCCGGGGCGAGCCCAACCTGCTCCTGGCAGTCAGCCGCGAGCTGGCGCACGTGACCGCCGACCGGCAGGGCGCCGAGGGCGTGGCCGCCCGGCGGGCCCTGCGGGACTACACCAGCGACCTCGAGCACGAGCTGTGGACCCTGCAGCGCGCCCGGGTGCTCTCGCTGACCACGCGGCTCGCGCACGAGCAGCTGCGCCGCGAGCACGGCGAGGCCACCGTGCAGGCCCGCACCGACCCGCTGACCGGGCTGCCCAACCGGCGCGCGCTCGACGACGTGCTCGCCGACCACCTCACGACCGTCGCCGCCCGCAGCGGGGCGGCCCTCGCGATCGCGATGGTCGACGTCGACCGGTTCAAGACGATCAACGACCGGATGTCGCACGCGCACGGCGACCATGTCCTGCGGCTGGTCGCCGAGACGCTGCGGCGCTGCCTGCGCTCCGACGACGTGGTGGCGCGCTACGGCGGCGACGAATTCGTCGTCGTGCTGCCCGGCAGCTCCCAGACCGCGGCCCGGGGCGCGCTCGAGCGGGCCGCGCTCGCGGTGGCCGGGGTGCCGGTGGGGGACGGCTCGTGGGTGTCGCTCTCGATCGGGGTGGCCGGAACCGAGCACTCCGGCGTGACCCCGGGAACGCTGCTCGCCCGCGCGGACCGCGCGATGTACGAGGCCAAGCGGTCGGGTGGCGGCGCGGTGGTCGTCGACCTGGGGTCCGACACCCCGGCGGAGGGTCTCGCCGTCGGCGGTTAGGCCTGCGGTCCAAACCCCGTGCACCGTCGGGACGGCGAGAGGTGCGAGGATCGTGCTCGACCCACGGACCGCGTCGCACCGACGCCGAGACCCCCGGGAGCGAGAAGAGCCGATGCCGTCGACCCCCGCCGCGGTCGTCGTCCTCGCCGCGGGAGAGGGCACCCGCATGCGGTCGGCCACTCCCAAGGTCCTCCACCCGGTCGGCGGCCGCAGCCTGCTCGGCCACGCGCTCCACGCCGCCGCGGGCGCCGAGCCGACCCACCTCGTCGTCGTCGTGGGGCACGGCCGCGAGGAGGTCGGCACCCACTGCCACCAGGTCGGGGCCGCGCTCGGCCGGGACGTCCGCACCGCCGTGCAGGACCGCCGGCGCGGGACCGGGCACGCCGTCGGGTGCGGAATCGACTCGCTGCCCGCGGACGCCACCGGCACGGTGCTCGTCTCCTACGGCGACGTGCCGCTGCTCGACGCGCCCACGCTGCGCGCGCTGGTCGCCGAGCACGACGACGCCGGGAACGCTGTCACCCTGCTGACCGCGGAGATGGACGACCCCACCGGCTACGGGCGCGTGGTCCGCGATGACAAGGGCGGCGTCACCGCCATCGTCGAGCAGGCCGACGCCTCGCTCTCCGAACTGGCGATCACCGAGGTCAACTCGGGGGTCTACGCCTTCGACCTCGCGGTGCTGCGCGCCGCGCTCGCCGGGCTGGGCACCGACAACGCCCAGGGCGAGCTGTACCTCACCGACGTCGTCGCCGCCGCGCACCGCGACGGGCTCGGGGTGGGCGCGGTGGAGCTCGCCGACCCGTGGCTGGTGGCCGGGGTGAACGACCGGGTGCAGCTGGCCGCGATAGGCGCCGAGATCAACCGCCGCGTCCTGGAGCGCTGGATGCGCGCGGGCGTCACGGTCGTGGACCCCCGCTCGACCTGGGTCGACGTCGGGGTGCGCCTCGAGCGCGACGTGACCCTGCTGCCCGGCACCCAGCTCCACGGCACGACGACCGTCGGCGAGGCGGCGACGGTCGGTCCGGACACCACGCTGACCGACGTGGCCGTCGGCGCCCGCGCGAGCGTCGTGCGCACCCACGGCAGCAACTCCGCCGTCGGTCCCGAGACCTCCGTCGGTCCCTTCGCCTACCTGCGCCCGGGCGTCGAGCTCGCCGAGCGCGGCAAGATCGGGACGTTCGTCGAGGTGAAGAACTCGCAGATCGGGCCCGGCAGCAAGGTGCCGCACCTGACCTACGTCGGCGACGCCACGATCGGCGAGGGCAGCAACATCGGCGCGTCCAGCGTGTTCGTCAACTACGACGGCGTGACCAAGCGCCGGAGCGTCGTCGGGGACCACGTGCGGACCGGCAGCGACAACACCTTCGTGGCCCCGGTCACCATCGGGGACGGGGCCTACACCGGAGCGGGCACCGTGGTCCGCGAGGACGTCCCGCCGGGCGCCCTCGCGGTCTCCTCGGGCCCGCAGCGGACGATCGAGGGCTGGGTGGCGCGCAAGCGCCCGGGCACCGCGGCGGCCGAGGCCGCGGCCCGGGCGGCGGGCCCGCCCGACGGGGGACCGGACGACGCGCCACGCCCGTCCGAGCGGCGCGACCAGGAGGAGCAGTGACCGTGAGCGCAGTGTCGTCGACCCCCAAGAAGAGCCTGATGCTCTTCTCCGGCCGGGCACACCCCGAGCTGGCCGAGGAGGTCGCCAAGGAGCTCGACGTCACGATCGTCCCGCAGGCGGCGTACGACTTCGCCAACGGCGAGATCTTCGTCCGGTTCGAGGAGTCGGTCCGCGGCTCCGACGCCTTCGTCATCCAGAGCCACACCGCGCCGATCAACCAGTGGCTCATGGAGCAGCTGATCATGATCGACGCCCTGAAGCGGGCCTCGGCCAAGCGGATCACGGCGGTCGTGCCCTTCTACGGCTACGCCCGCCAGGACAAGAAGCACCGCGGCCGCGAGCCGATCTCGGCGCGCCTGGTCGCGGACCTGCTCAAGACCGCCGGTGCGCACCGGATCATGACGATCGACCTGCACACCGACCAGATCCAGGGGTTCTTCGACGGACCCGTGGACCACCTGCTGGCCAACAAGGTGCTGGCCGAGCACCTGCGCGACGCCTACGCCGGCGAGGACCTCGCCGTCGTCGCCCCCGACTCGGGCCGCGTCCGCGTGGCGGAGAAGTGGGCCGACACCATGGGGGGCGTCCCGCTGGCCTTCATCCACAAGAGCCGCGACAAGACCAAGCCGAACGAGGTCGTCGCCAACCGCGTGGTGGGCGAGGTCGAGGGCCGCTGCTGCATCCTCGTCGACGACATGATCGACACCGGCGGCACGATCGCCAAGGCCACCGAGGCGCTGCTCGCCGACGGCGCCAGCGACGTCGTCATCGCCGCCACCCACGGCGTGCTCTCCGGACCCGCCGTCGAGCGGCTCTCCGCCTGCGGGGCCCGCGAGGTCATCGTCACCAACACCCTGCCGATCCCCGACGAGAAGCGGTTCCCGCAGCTCACGGTGCTCTCGATCGCGCCGGTGATCGCGCGGGCGGTGCGCGAGGTGTTCGAGGACGGCTCGGTCACCAACCTGTTCGACGGCAACGCCTGAGCGGGCTTCCGCGGGTACGAACGGCCGGTTCGTGACCTTCGATGGTGATGGACCGGCCGTTCGTGCGTCCGGGGGACGGGCCGGCCGCCGACTCGCCGTGGGCCATCGGTAGACTCGACGACGATCCACTTCGGCGAGGGCGGTCGTTCGCACCGGCTGCCGTGATCGACGCGGTGGGCATCGCGGTGCGAGGTGTGCGCCGGGTGCCGGCCCGCTCTCGCCGCCCGGCACACCGCAGGAGAGCGCCCCATGGCTGACGTCAAGATCGCCGCAGAGCCCCGCACCGAGTTCGGCAAGGGGGCCGCGCGCCGCACCCGTCGCGCCGGCCGCGTGCCCGCCGTCCTCTACGGCCACGGCTCCGACCCGGTCCACCTGTCCTTCGACACCGTCGAGTTCGCCGCCGTCATGCGCGAGAACGGCCGCAACGCCGTCCTCACCGTCACCGGCGTCGGCTCCCAGCAGCTCGCGCTGACCAAGAGCGTGGTGCGCGACCCGATCAAGGGCTTCATCGAGCACGTCGACCTCGTCCTCGTCCGCCGCGGCGAGAAGGTCCAGGTCGACGTCCGGGTCGTCACCGTCGGCGAGGCCGCGTCCGGCACGCTCGTCTTCCAGAACGAGGACACCCTCACCATCCAGGCCGACGCCCTCGACATCCCCGAGGAGATCAGCGTCGTCATCGAGGACGCCGAGATCGGCACCCAGTTCCTCGCCGGGGACATCCGGCTGCCCGACGGCTCGGAGCTGGTGAGCGACCCCGAGCTCCTCGTCGTCAACGTCACCGAGGCCCCGACCGAGGAGGCCCTCGAGGAGGAGATCGACACCGAGGGCGCCGGCGTCGAGGAGGACGCGCCGGAGACCGAGGACGGCGAGGGCTCCGAGCGGGGCGGGGGCTCCGACGGCGGTGCCCCCGAGGACCCGGCCGCCGCCGCGGGCGAGACCCCCGGCAAGGAGGACTGACGTGGCCGCCCCCGGGGTGCCCGCCACCGGCCCCGTGCTCGTCGCGGGCCTGGGCAACCCGGGGGCGGAGTACGAGGGGACCCGGCACAACGTCGGGTTCGCGGTCGCCGACGTACTCGCCGGGCGGGTCGGCGCCCGCTTCTCCTCGCACCGCAAGTCCGGCGCGGACGTCGCCGAGGGCCGGCTGGTCGGGCGCAAGACCTACCTGGTCAAGCCGCGCGGCTACATGAACCTCTCCGGCGGCCCCGTCGCGAACGCGCTGCGGTTCTTCTCCGTGCCGGTGGACGACCTCGTCGTGGTGCACGACGACCTCGACCTCGAGTTCGGGGTCGTGCGCCTCAAGCGCGGCGGCGGGGAGGGCGGGCACAACGGCCTGCGCTCCATCTCGAAATCGCTCGGGACGAAGGACTACCTGCGGGTGCGGTTCGGGATCGGCCGGCCGCCGGGACGTCAGGACCCCGCCGACTACGTGCTCAAGCGCTGGTCCTCGGCCGAGCGCCGCGAGCTGGACGTCTCGCTCGAGCTTGCGGCCGACGCCGTCGAGGCCCTGCTCACCGAGGGCCTGGAGGCGGCGCAGAACCGGGTCCATTAGGTCCGCTCCGCGCCCGGGAGGAGCGCACCCACCTGAGGTGGTCCGCCGCCCACTCGTGGTGCAACGTGCCCAGGTGCTCGGCCAACAGCGCCGACGCCTCGGGCCCGACCCCGGCGTCCCGCCACCGGGCGGCCGCGGCCACCAGCGGCGACGCCGGACCCCGGTGCTCCTCGACGTACCACCGCACGGCGTCCTCGTTCGACCCCGCGCGCCCGGTGTGCAGCGTCGCGAGGAACCGCACCGGGAAGAGGACGTTCTTGGTGACGGTGCGGGCGTCGGCCGCCGCGAGGGCCGCGGGGTCGCGCAGGGTGGCGAGCCGGGCCGCGTCGTACCAGCCCACCGCGAAGCGGGCGCCGTCGAGCACCAGCTCGTCGTGGGTCGGCGCGAGGGCCCCGGCGCGGCGGTCGGTGCCCGCCAGCAGCCGGCCGTGCTCGAGGAGGTCCAGCCGGTCGACCGCCGGCAGCCGCACCCGCCCCGTGGCGCCCTGGCGCACGTCGCGCCACCGGCCCCAGAACACCGAGAGCCGCTCGGCCGGGCCGGGCCCGCAGCGCCACCGGGTGAGCCCGCGGACCGCTCGCACGCGCGCCCGTGCCCCCGGGCCCGCCGTCCGCACCACCAGCGCCAGGTCGACGTCGCTGACGCCGGGCGCGTAGCCGCCGTGCGCGAGGCTGCCGATCGCGTAGGCAGCCCCGAACCCGGTCCCGAACAGCAGCCGGGCCCAGCGGACCGCCTCGTCGAGCACGGCCCGCGCCTCGGCCTCTCCCGGATCAGTCGACACTGGCCTCGAGCCACGCCTCCTCGAGCTCGTCGCGCTCGGCGAGCAGCGCCCGCAGCTCGGCGTCGAGCTCCATCAGCCGGCCCGGCTCGGTCGCGGCGCCGGCGAGCAGTGTGTGCAGCTCGGTCTCCCGGCTCGCCAGCCGCTCGAGGCGCCGCTCGAGACGCTGAGCCTCCTTGCGGGCCGCGCGCTTGTCCGACTCGGAGCGCCCGGCCGGTTCCGACCGAAGGGCACCTTCGCTCGAACTACCCGATGAAGGGCGCCCCTCGCCGGAACCGCCCGCGGCCGGCGCGTTCGGGCGAGGGGCGCCCTTGGCCGATCTATTCGACCGAAGGGGCCCTTCGGTCGACACGGCGGCCTGCTGGTCACGGCGGCGCAGGTACTCCTCGATCCCGCCGGGCAGATCGGTGATCCGGCCGTCACCGAAGAGCGCCACGACGCGGTCGCACACCCGCTCGGTGAGGTAGCGGTCGTGGCTGACCAGCACGAGCGTCCCCGGCCAGCCGTCGAGGAGGTCCTCGAGCTGCTGGAGGGTGTCGACGTCGAGGTCGTTGGTGGGCTCGTCGAGCAGCAGCATGTTGGGCTCGGTCATGAGCAGGCGCACCAGCTGCAGCCGGCGCCGCTCCCCACCGGAGAGGTCCGCGACCGGCGTCCACTGCCGGGCCGCCGCGAAGCCGAACCGCTCGGCGAGCTGCGAGGCGGTCTGCTCGTACTTCCCGATCGTCACCCGCTCGGCGATGTCCTCGACGGCCTGCAGCACGCGCCGGTGCGTCGGCAGGTCGGAGAGGTCCTGCGAGAGGTGCGCGATCCGCACCGTCGTGCCCTGGACCCGGCGCCCGCCGTCGAGCTCGCGCTCCCCCGCCACCGCCCGCAACAGCGTCGTCTTGCCCGAGCCGTTGATCCCGACGATGCCGATCCGGTCGCCGGGGCCGATGCGCCAGGTCTGGCGGTCCACGATCGTCCGGGGCGGCTGCGAGGGCACCGTCAGCGTCGCGTCCTCGAGCTCGACCACGGTGCGCCCGAGCCGGTGCTTGGCCATGGTCACGAGCTCGACGGAGTCCCGCGGCTCGGGCACGTCGGCGATCAGCGCCTCGGCGGCCTCGACGCGGTAGCGCGGCTTCGACGTCCGCGCCTGCGGGCCGCGGCGCAGCCATGCCAGCTCCTTGCGGGCGAGGTTGCGACGACGCTGCTCGGCGGCGTCCGCCAGGCGCGCCCGCTCCGCCCGCGCGAAGATCCAGTCGCCGTAGCCGCCCTCGTACTGCTCGACCCGGCCGTCGACGACCTCCCACGTGCGCGAGGCGACGGTGTCGAGGAACCAGCGGTCGTGGGTGACGACGACGACGGCGGTGCGGCGCGCGAGCAGGTGCTCGGCGAGCCACCGGACGCCCTCGACGTCGAGGTGGTTGGTCGGCTCGTCGAGGACGAGGAGGTCGAGCTCCTGCACGAGGGCCGCGGCCAACGCGATCCGCTGCCGCTCCCCGCCCGAGAGCCCCTCGACCGTCGCGTCCAGGCCACGGTCGCCGCCGGGGCGCAGACCCTCGACGACCGCCCGCGACCGGGGATCCGCCGCCCACTCGTGGTCCGGGACGGGTCCTCCCCCCGATCTCGACAGGCCGAGCACGGCCTCCCGCACGGTCGCCCCCCACGGCTGCGACTGCTGGGTCACCGACGCCATCCGCAGCCCGCGCACCGGGCTGACCCGCCCGGCGTCGGGCTCGAGGCGGCCCGCCAGGATCGCGACGAGGGTCGACTTGCCCCCGCCGTTGCGCCCGACGACGCCGACGCGGTCCCCGGCGTCGACGCCGAGCGAGACCCCGTCGAGCACGGGCTTCGGGCCGCCGAAGGAGATGGCGACGTTCTCGAGGTTGACGAGGTTGGGCACTGTTCTCCGGTCCGCGAGGCAGGTCAGGCGTACATGTCGGTGCCGGGGGAACCCGGCGGGCCACCGGGACCGCGCGGCGGGCGCGCCGGGTCCCCGTCGACGACGCGGGCACCCGGCACCGGGCCGTGGGCGACGCGCACGGTGCGGCAGACCCCGGCCCCGGACAGCTCGGCCGCCACCCGGACCGCCGAGGGCCCGTCGCTGCACAGGAACACGCAGGTGGGTCCGGAGCCGGACACCACCCCGGCCAGGGCGCCCGCGTCCACCCCGGCGCGCAGCGTGCGTCGCAGCCCGGGGTCGAGGCTCACGGCCGCGGCTTGCAGGTCGTTGCCCAGCAGCAGCGCCAGCGAGCGGGCCTCGCCGGACGCGACGGCCTCGAGAACCGGCTCGACGCTGCCGAGGCGCCGGACCGGGGCGTCCGCGTCGGCGGCGGCCCGCAGGCGGTCGAGCTCGGAGAAGACCCTCGGCGTCGAGAGCCCGTGGTCCTGCAGCGCGATCACCCAGTGGAAGGTGTGCCGGGCGAGCACCGGGACCAGGTTCTCGCCGCGGCCGGTGCCGAGCGCGGTGCCGCCGTGGAGGGCGAACGCCACGTCGGAGCCCACCGAGGCGGCGATCCCCATGAGCGCCTCGCGCCCCAGGTCGAGGCGCCAGAGCGTCGCCAGCGCGAGCAGGGTTCCCGCCGCGTCGGCGCTGCCGCCGGCCATGCCGCCCGCGACGGGGATCGCCTTGCGGATCCCGATGCGCACGTCCGGCTCGCGCCCGACGGCCTCCGCGAGCGCGACCGCTGCGCGCCACGCCAGGTTGGAGCCGTCGACGGGCACCGCCGCCCGGTCGGACTCGGTGACGTCGCCGAGCAGCTCGACGCCGGGCGCGCCGGGCCCGATCGTCTCGAGCCGCTCCGGCGCCCGCGCGGTGTGGGCGGACACGACGGAGATCTCGTCGAAGAGGTTGAGGGCCTGGAAGACGGTGACGAGGTCGTGATAGCCGTCCGGACGCGTCTCCCCCACCGCGAGGTGGAGGTTGATCTTGGCCGGGACGCGGACGGTCACCGGGGGCCCGACGGCGGAGAGCACCCGTCCAGGGTAATGACCCCGCTCGCGGCGCCGCCCGGGTGCGGGGAGAGCGGCCCCTCAGGAGCCCGTGGGCGTCTCTCGCGGGGTGGCGGCGATGGCCGCGAACGTCCCGACGTCGAGCTGCTCGCCCCGGGTGGCCGGGTCGACCCCCGCGGCCCGCAGCCGTTCCTCGGCCCGCGCGGGCGAGCCGGCCCAGCCCGCGAGGGCGGCCCGCAGCGACTTGCGGCGCTGGGCGAACGCCGCGTCGACGACGGCGAAGGTGGCGCGGCGGGCGGCCGGGTCGCCGAGGTCCCCGCCCGGACGCGGGCCGAAGGCCACGAGCGCCGAGTCGACCCCGGGCACCGGCCAGAAGACCCCGCGCGGCACGGGGCCGGCCCGACGGGCCTGCGCGTACCAGGCGAGCTTGACGCTGGGCGCCCCGTAGGCGGCCTCGCCCGGGCGCGCGGCGAGCCGGTCGGCGACCTCGGACTGCACCATCACCAGGCCCCGGCGCAGGGCGGGCAGCTCGGCGAGCAGGTGGAGCACGACGGGCACGGCGACGTTGTAGGGCAGGTTGGCGACGAGGGCCCCGGGCGCGCACGGCAGGTCGCGGGCCTCCAGCCGCAGGGCGTCGGCCGTGACGGCGTGCAGGGTCCGTCCCGGTGCCCGGTCGGCGGCCGTGACCGGGAGACGGGCGGCGAGGACCGGGTCGACCTCGACGGCCACCACGGCCCCGTCCGGGCCCACCGCGTCGAGCAGGGCCAGGGTGAGCGACCCGAGACCGGGACCGACCTCGAGGACCGTCTCCCCGGGCTCCACGTCGGCGAGGCGCACGATGCGGCGCACCGTGTTGGCGTCGTGGACGAAGTTCTGGCCGAGCTTCTTCGTCGGCCGCACCCCGAGCTCGGCGGCGAGGGCGCGCACGTCCGAAGCGCCGAATAGACGCACGGGCCCCGGGATCACGTCGTCCATGATCCCAGGGCCCGGGTGCGTGCGAGCGGGGTGGCTCAGCCCTTCGAGCCGCAGACCGGCCAGGCGCCGTAGCCGCCGCGCGAGTCACGGACCTTCTCGGCGACCGCGATCTGCTCGGCCTTCGAGGCGAGGTCGGGCCGCGCGGCGTACTGACCGCCGCCGAAGGCGTTCCAGGTCTGCTTGTCGAACTGGATCCCGCCGTAGTAGCCGTTGCCGCTGTTGATCGACCAGTCGCCGCCGGACTCGCACTTGGCGATGGCGTCCCACTTGCCGGTGGCACCGATGGTCGGCTCGGCCTTCTTCGTGCCCTTGCGGATCACGCCGCCGACGGGCGCCTTGGTGACGGTCGCCGGGCCGAGCGCGTTGCGCCCGACCTCCTTGCCGTTGGTCGTGCTGACCGAGAAGTTCTGGACCTGCTCGCCGGCCTGGCCGGGCTTGTCGACCTTCGTCGTGCCCGCGTCCAGCGTCGGGTCGCTGATGGTCTGCATCGGCGGCGCGATGGGCGAGGTCTCGGTGACCTGGTTGACCGCGTTGCGGGTGATCGTGATCGTCGACCCGTTGACCAGCCCGTTCGGTCCGAGCGGGGCGATCGTGTCGGCCGCGCCCATCGGCACGCCGCGCTGCGAGAGGAACTGCTGGATCGAGGTCGCCGTGGTGGTCAGCGTCTGCGGCGCGCCGGCGCCGTCGACGAAGGTCACCGTCTTCGGCAGCTGGACCGACAGGTTCATCCCGTCCGACGGGATGAGCGAGCCGGTCGGCACCGAGGACGCGAGCCCGGCCGGCAGGCCGATCTGCGCGAGCGCCTGACCGACGGTGCTCGCCGTCGTCGTGATGGTCTGCGGCTTGCCGTCGACGACGAGGTTGACCTGCCGCGAGTGGTTCACGACGAGGTGGTCGCCGTCGTGCACCGGGGCGGTCGGCGACGGGGACATCTGGTCGGTGGGGCCGACCGTGACGTCGCCGGAGTCGAGGGCGCCCTCGACGGTGCCGGAGAAGGTGTGCACGGTCTGGTCGACACCGTCGACGGTGACCGTGACCTCCTTGTCCATCGCGACCGCGGTGCTGCCGCCGGCGGCGACCGCGATGAGCGCCGCGGCGACCCCGCCCTTGACCGCCAGCGAGTAGCGGCCGGTGTCGGTGAGATCGCGCTCCCGGTAGGTCTCCGGGTCGAGCCCGGCCGGGGCGGAGGGCGCCTCGGGGGCGAGCGCGGTGGCGCCGTGCAGCCCCGTGCGCTCCTCGAGGTCGTTCCAGTCGTCGAGGTCGGGGAGCGCGTAGTCCGCGCCGCTCTCGACGGTGCCGTTCGCGGAGCCGGGCACTGCCCAGCCCGGCCCCGCGACCGGCAGCGGGCCGGTGATGTCATCGGCCCAGGTGGGGAGCGGACCAGTCCGGTGGTGGTCGAGGTCCTGCACGGTCGTGCCGTGGCGGCGCGCCTGCCACTCCGCGGTGCTCGCGTCCAGACCGTTCCAACCGTCCTCGGTCCAGCGCTCCTCGAGCTCGTCGAACCACCCGGCGTCGGCGGTGGCGGTCCCGTTCTCGTGACCGCGCGCGGTGCCGGCGCTCATCGGGTGGCCGCCACGTTGTCGGGGTCGGTCAGGGAGCGGCTGCACGCGGGGCGCAGCGCGGGGGAGCAGAGTCGAGCCACAGAAGCATCCACATCTTCCGTACCTCCGGGCAGGGACCGCGTCCGGGAACCGTCACCGGCCGTCCCCTGGGGTGAGGTCCGTCCGGTCCTGGACGCCGGGGGTGGTCCCATCCCGGCGAGTCACAGCACGGTAACGACCCGGGTGTCAGAACCATCAAGCCGACACGAACGTGGTGCGCCGAGCGGCAGGCCCGCCACGACGAACGCAATCACCTGACGCACATTCGGGCTACGGACGGTCACGGTTGAGGCTGGTCGGCCAGCCGGAAGACCCGCTGGGCGTTCCGGGTGGCGGCCGCGGCCAGCGCGTCCACCGGTTGGTCGCGCAGCTCCGCGAGGTCCCGCACCGTGTGGGGGACGCAGTACGGCTCGTTCGGCCGACCGCGGTACGGGTGCGGCGTCAGGAACGGCGCGTCGGTCTCGGCCAGCAGGAGGTGCTCGGGGGCCTGCGCGGCCGCGTCCCGCAGCTCGACGGCGTTGGCGTTGCGGAAGGTGACCGTCCCGGAGAACGACATCAGCCAGCCCTCGTCGGCGCAGATCCGCGCGAGCTCCGGGCCCCCGGAGAAGCAGTGGAACACCACCGTCTCCGGGGGGCCCTCGGCGCGCAGGACGTCGACGATGGCGTCGTGGGCCTCCCGGTCGTGGACCACGAGGGGCAGCCCGGTGCGCCTGGCGAGGTCGATGTGCCAGGCGAAGGCCTCCCGCTGGACGTCGAGCGGGGCGCAGTCCTCCCGACGGGTCGTCCAGTAGTCGTCGAGGCCGGACTCGCCGATCGCGACGACCCGGGGCGCGCCCGCCAGGGCCTCGATCTCCGCGCGGGCGGCGTCGTCGAGGTCCCGGCTGCGGGTGGGGTGCAGGCCCACCGCGGCGAACACGCGCGCGTCGGAGCCCGCCGTCGCCGCCGCCCAGCGCGCGGAGGCGAGGTCGTCCGCCGTCGTCACCATCGCCGTGACCCCGGCCGCGGTGGCGCGGTCGAGGACGGCGGCGAGGACGGCCGGGTCGGTGGCGCCGCACGCGTCGAGGTGGGTGTGGCTGTCGACCACACCCACCCGGCTCCCGTCCGGGTCGACGATGGGCTCCGGCAGCGGCGGCGGGACGTGGCGGTTCGACTCACCCATCGTGGTGGATGGGCGCCCAGGACGGGCCCGTCTCCCCCAGCGAGGTGTCGAGCTTCGCGAACAGCGGTGTCGGGCGTTGGAGCGGGCGCCCGACGGGGATCGGCGTCGACGCCCAGCGCGCCTGCTCGTGTGCGTAGTCACCGGTCAGGACGCTGTGGGTGGTCCCGAGACCCGTCGTCGTCCCGGCGTCCTGACGCTCCGGCTGGGCCGCCCACACCCCGGTGCCGCCGAGGGCCTCGTGGACCTTCTGCGCGGCGTGGGGCAGGAACGGTGTCAGGAGCGTGTTGGCGTCCTGCACGACCTGCAGCGCGGTGTGCAGGATCGTGTCGCGGCGCTCCGGGTCGTCCTTGCGCTTCCAGGGCTCCTCGTGGCTGAGGTAGGCGTTCGCCGCGCCGACCACGCGCATCGCCTCGGACGTCGCCGCCTTGAACCGAGAGCGCTGCAGGTGCGCGCCCACCGTCGAGAACGCCGCCCGCGACTGCGCGAGCAGCTCGGCGTCGGCCGCCTCGGGCCGGGTCGGCTCGGGGATCGCGCCCACGTTCTTCGCCGCCAGCGAGATCGAGCGGTTGACGAGATTGCCCCACTCGTTGGCGAGCTCGAAGTTGGTGCGGCGGACGAACTCGTCCCAGGTGAAGTCGGAGTCCTGGTTCTCCGGGCCGGCGACGGCGATGAAGTAGCGCAGCGCGTCCGGGCCGAACTCGCGCAGGAAGTCCCCGACATAGATGACGGTGCCGCGGCTCGTCGAGAACTTCGACCCGGACATCGTCAGGAACTCGCTGGACACGACTTCGGTCGGGAGGTTCAGGGTCCCGAAGGCGCCGGGCTCACCACCCTTGTCCCCCGCCCCGTTCTGCCCGAGCAGCAGCGCGGGCCAGATGAGCGAGTGGAAGACGATGTTGTCCTTGCCCATGAAGTAGTAGGAGCTGGCCTGCGGGTCGCACCACCACTCCTTCCAGGCGTCCGGCTTCCCCGAGCGCTCGGCCCACTCGACGGACGCCGACAGGTAGCCGATGACGGCGTCGAACCAGACGTAGAAACGCTTCATGGGCGCGTCGCGCCACCCGTCGAGGGGGATCTTGACGCCCCAGTCGAGGTCGCGGGTGATCGCCCGGGGGCGGAGGTCCTCGAGCAGGTTGCGGCTGAAGTTCAGGACGTTCGGGCGCCAGTTCGTGCGGGTGTCCAGCCAGGCGGACAGCGACTGGGAGAACGCCGGGAGGTCGAGCATGAGGTGCTCGGTCTCGCGGAACTCCGGGGTCTCGCCGTTGATCCGGCTGCGGGGGTTGCCGAGGTCGGCGGGGTCGAGCTGGTTCCCGCAGTTGTCGCACTGGTCGCCGCGCGCGCTCGGGTAGCCGCAGATCGGGCAGGTGCCCTCGATGTAGCGGTCGGGCAGCGTGCGGCCGGTGGACGGGCTGATCGCGCCGAGGGTCTTCTCGCCGAAGACGTAGCCGTTGCGCTGCAGCGCCGTGAAGAGGTCCTGCACGACCCGGTGGTGGTTGTCGGTGCTCGTCCGCGTGAAGAGGTCGTAGGACAGCCCGAGGCCCACCAGGTCGTCCTGGATCACCCGGGAGTAGCGGTCGACGAGCTCCCGCGGGGTGGTGCCCTCGGCGTCCGCCTGGACCTGGATCGGGGTGCCGTGCTCGTCGGTGCCCGAGACCATGAGCACCCGGTTGCCGACCATCCGCTGGTAGCGGGAGAACACGTCGGAGGGCACACCGAAGCCGGACACGTGGCCGATGTGCCGGGGGCCGTTCGCGTAGGGCCACGCGACGGCGGTCAGCACGGACTCGCTCATGCCGACCATCATCCCGGTCACGTCGAGGTACTTCCGCGCCGGGAGCCCCGCCCGGGTTCGACCGAAGGGCACCTCCGGTCGAATAGATGAGCCGTGGGCGCCCCTCGCCAACACGCCGGGAGCGGCCCGCGTTCCGGCGGCGGGCTCCCACGGTCGGTTCTATCGACCGAAGGGCACCTTCGCTCGAACCGTGCTCACATCGCGCCGAACTGCCGGTCCCCCGCGTCGCCGAGGCCGGGGACGATGTAGCCGACCTCGTTCAGCCGGTCGTCGACCGCCGCGGTGACGATGCGCACGGCCGGGTGCTCCCGGCCCAGACGCGCCACCCCCTCCGGGGCCGCCACCACGCACACCGCGGTGACGTCGTCCGCGCCGCGGGCCGCGAGCAGGTCGATCGTGTGGGCCATCGAGCCGCCGGTGGCGAGCATGGGGTCGAGGACGAACACCGGGCGGCCGGCGAGGTCGGCGGGCAGGGACTCCATGTAGGGCGTCGGTTGCAGCGTCTCCTCGTCGCGGGCGACCCCGACGAAGCCCATGAGCGCCCCCGGCACCTGGGCGTGCGCCGCCTCGGCCATCCCGAGACCCGCGCGCAGCACCGGGACGAGCACCGGGGGCGACGCGAGCTCCGCGCCCACCGTGTCGGCCACGGGGGTGGTGAGCGGGCTCTCGGCGAGGGGCGCGTCCCGGAGGGCCTCGTAGACGAGCAGGGTCGTGAGGTCGGCGACGGCGCCGCGGAACGCGGCCCGGTCGGTCCTGGCGTCGCGGAGGGTGGTCAGCCGTGCCCGGGCGAGCGGGTGGTCGACGACGAGCAGCATTCGGCGGAACCTAGCGGGCCCCGGCGTCTGGCACGCTGCGGCCGTGTTCGACGAGTCCTATCGCTCCGGTCACGCCCGTGTCGCCGCGCTGGTGGCGGGGCTCGGCGAGGCCGAGCTGGCGCGCGTGGTGCCCGCCTGCCCGGAGTGGACGGTGCACGACGTCCTCGCGCACCTCGCCGGCACGGCCGCCGACGTCGCGGCCCGGCACACCGCCGGCATGCCCGGCCCGGTGTGGGCCGCGGCGCAGATCCAGCAGCGGGCCGGGCGGACGACGGATCAGCTGCTCGCCGAGTGGGACGAGCACGCCGTGGCCGCCGCCGAGGCGATCGAGGACCGGCGCGTCCCGGTGGGCGTGCTGCACGACCTGCTGGTGCACGAGGGCGACCTCGTCGAGGCGCTCGGCGCCGCGGCGCCCCCGTGGGACGGGTGGGCCGGCGCGGCCCGGCTGGTGGTGCGGCAGGTCGTCCGCGGGATCCGGGGGACCCACAGCCTCGTCGTGCGCTCGGCGGGCACCGAGTGGCGCAGCCCCGACGACCCGGGGGAACGCCACGGCCGGTCCACCGGGGCGGCCGCGACGACGCGCAGCACGGTGACGGTCGACTTCTACGAGCTCTACCGGGGGCTGCACAGCAGGCGCAGCCGCGCGCAGATGCGCCGGTGGCAGTGGGACGGGAGCCCCGAACCGTGGGTCGACGCCCTGCCAATGTTCGGGCCGCGGGACGACGAGCAACCGATTCCCGCGACCGGCTGAGACACAACACCCGCGGCCCGGGAAAAGGAAAAGCCGGCGCCCCGCTCCGGTGTCACCGGAAAGGGGCACCGGCTTTCCGGCGCGGATTCGACGATCAGGTCGTCGGGAAGGTGGGGAGCCCGCCCAGGTCACCGAGCCCACCCAGGTCGCCGAGACCCGGGAGCGTGAGTGCGCCGTCGCCGATGGCGATCGTGATCCCGTTGGCCACGCGGTTGTGGTTGAGGACGTCGCAGGCGTTGATCGGGCCCACGACCGTCTGCGCACCACCGAGGACGTCGATCGGGGCGCGGCCGCCGTCGGTCTCGTTGACCTGCTTCACGGCGTTCGTGCAGCTGCCGTCGTGCTGGTAGGAGTGCTTGCCGTGGGAGTCGTCGCCGTGGTGGGAGGTGTTGGCGAAGGCCGCCCCCGACATCGAGGCGAGGCCGGCCCCCGCGATCGCGACGGTGACGGCGGACTTGCGGAGCATGGACATGTTCTTCCTGTTCCCCCGATGGGTGATGACGTCGACCGAGGGCGCGGAATTGCTCCCGACCCGGCGGACACACAAGCAACGGGATGTTCCGGAGGAGGTCACGGAAAAATTACGCTGATCGCCCGTTCGTGAATCGGAAAGCAATGTCACAATTCCACGGACGAGTGGGGAGCGGGCCGTTCCGTCGACCCCGGAAAGCGGACGGCCGGGCCTCCGCCGCGTCCGTGGGGACGCGTGCGGTGGCCCGGCCGTCAGCCGGTGCTGGACCGAGATCAGGTCGGCAGCACGCCGCCGAGCACCGACACCGAGATGTCGTTGAGCACGTGGTTGTCGTTCAGCACGTGGCAGACGTTGATCGGGACGGCCGTCTGGGCGCCACCCGCCACGTCGGCGAAGGCGCTGCCCTCGGTCGCGTTCTGCTGGTCGACCGCGTTGAGGCAGCTCGACGAGCCGCCGTGCGAGTCGTGGCCGTGGCCGTGGCCGTGGCCGCTCTCGGTCGCCATCGCGACGCCGGTGGTGGAGGCGAGCCCGGCGCCGAGCACGATGGCTCCGACGGCGGCCCTACGGATCATCGACATGAATCCCCCGATGCATTGTCGAGAAGCGGGTCCGGGACGGAGGTTGTGCTCCGCGTCCGGTTGGTTGACACCGCCCTCAACGCCGTCGGCCGAACCAAGGTCACGGCACCGTCACGACGTTCGCCCGTTCGGGGACAACGGGCCCGCACGACGACGGCCGGCCCCGAGACCTCCGCGGGGAGGTCGGGGCCGGCCGTGTCGTCGGTCGGGACGAGCTCAGAGCTTGATGTGGTTGTCGTTCAGCACGTTGTTGTGCGAGAGGACGTCGCAGACGTTCAGCCCGATCGCACCTTGGCTGTCGTTGAGCAGGCCGCCGATGTTCTTCGAGCTGCCGGTCTCGCCCACGAAGCTGTTCGAGCAGCCCGACGCGTCCTTCGAGGAGTGCGACGAGTGGTGGTGCGACGAGCTGTGCTCGTGGCCGCTGCTGCTGTTGTCGCACGGGTCGTCACCAGCGAACGCGGCGCCGGCCGTCGAGGCCAGACCGGCACCGATGATCGCGGTGGTCAGCACGGTCTTACGGATCATGGACACGCTGGGCTCTCTTCTCCTGCTCGCGATGATGAGGACGTACTGCGCCGTCCGTGCCGGCCGAATCTCGGGAGAGATTCGGCCGGCACGGACGAACGATGGAGCTCTGAGGGCTGTGCGCCCTCCCCACCGCCGTCGCGTCCCGGCATCCCGGGGGCCGTCGGGACGCGGTCGGTCGACAGGGATCGATCGGCAGACCTGGTCAGAGGCTGACCGTGTTGCCGTTCGCGATGTTGTTGTGGGACAGGACGTCGCAGACGTTCGCCCCGATCGCGCCCTGGCTGTCGTTGAGGGCACCGATGAAGTTCTTCGAGTCGCCGGTCTTGCCCGCGAACGAGTTGCTGCAGCCGCTGCTGCTCTCGTGCTTGGCCTTGTGGCCGCCGCCGTCGTGGCCGCAGTCGGTCGCGAACGCCGAGCCGGCGGTCGTGGCGAGGCCGGCGCCGATGATGGCGGTCGTGAGGACGGTCTTGCGGAAGGTCGACACGCTTTCTCCCCTGTGCTCGGTCGCGCGATCGGGTCGGATCGCACTGTGCGTCGGTCGCGACGCACGGGTGGCGTCACGACTCGGTGACTTCAACGCCTCGATCGAGTGAAGGTCACGGTCTGGTCGCGGAGTTTGTGTCACGACCCGGCGGAATCGACGCTGAGCAGGCGAAACGCCGGAGAGGACCACCCGTTCGGAGCAGTGGTACCGGTCCGTACACACGAACGGGCCGGTGCCGCCGGGACGAACAGTCCCGGCCGACACCGGCCCGTGGTGCGCCGGACCAGGGGTCCGCCGCGGTCTGCGCCCTAGAAAGTGGTGGGCCTAGAAGGTGGTGGGCGGCGTGGGCACACCCGGCATCGCCGGGGTCGCGCCCCCGACCTAGACGCTGTTGCCGTTGAGCACGTCGTTGTGGCTGAGGACGTCGCAGACGTTCGCGCCGATCGCGGCCTGGCTGTCGTTCAGCAGGCTGAGGACGTTGTGCGAGTCGCCGGTCTCACCGACGAACGAGTTGCTGCAGCCGCTGCTCGACTCGTGCGTGGCCTTCTCGTGGCCGCCGTCGTGGCTGTCGTGCGCGAGCGCGGTGCCGGCAGTGGAGGCGAGGCCCGCCCCGATGATGGCGGTGGTCATGACGGTCTTGCGGAAGGTCGACACGCGTACTCCTGTGGTCGGAGCGTGCGAAGGAGGGATCGCACGCTGCGTCGGTCGGACGCAGTGACGCGTCCCGATCTGGTGAGTCCAACGGCTCGATCGGGTGAAGGTCACGGCCAGATCACGAGAGATGTGGTCCGGGCACGCGAAAACGGGCCGGCACCCCGCGGGACACAGGTCCCGTGGGGTGCCGGCCCGTCGTCGGCGTGGGGCGGGCGCAGGGCCCGGACGGCGGCCGCCTGTCCGATGGCCCGCCCTGACCAGACGACGATCCCTACAGCACCGAGACGTCGATGTCGTTGAGGATGGCGTTGTCGTCCAGCACGTGGCAGACGTTCAGCGGCACGGCGGTCTGGGCGCCACCGAGGACGTCGGCGAACGAGTCGCCCTTGGTCTCGTTGGCCTGCGCGACCTCGTTCGAGCACGACGACCCGTCGTGATCCCGCGAGCCGTGGTGGTTGCCGTGGCTGTGGCCGGAGTCCCAGTTGTGGCCGCCGTCGCCCGGGTCGTCGCCGGCGAAGGCAGCGCCCGTCATGGAGGTGAGGCCGGCACCGACGATGGCGGTCGCCAGCACGGTCTTGCGCAACATCGACACGATCTTCTCTCCAGGGTTCCCAGGTGGCCCGGTCCCGCGCGAGACGGATCCGGCTGTCACGACGGCCCCAACGGGGCCACCTCGTGCAGGTCACGGGCTCCGCCGCTAGTTCATACGTTCGAGCGGTTCGCGCTGAAGAGACTCAAGTATTAGACCGAATGCACTAACGGGTGAGGCACCGAACCACGCCCACCACGACCGAGGCGAGCTCGCTCCCGGCGTCCTCCTGGAGGAAGTGGCCCGCCCCGCGCAGCATCGCGTGCCCCGGGTCCGCGCCACCGCCCGCTCCCGCGCCGCGCACGTGCTCGCGCAGCACGGCCGCCATCGGCCCGGTGATCGGGTCGGAGTCCGAGAACGCGACCACGAAGGGACGGTCGTAGTCGGCCAGCGCCGCCCACGCCACCCGGTTGGCCGCGGTCTCCGGGTCGTCCGGGCGCGTGGGCACCAGCAGCGGCATCGCCCGCGGCCCGGCCTTGTAGGACTCGTCGGGGAAGGGGGCGTCGTAGGCGGCCCGCGCCCCGGGCGTGAGGCCCCGGAGGCACCCGGCGGCCACCAGGCGCCCGACGTCGAGGACCTCAGCCCGCTCGACGGCGCGGCGGAACTGCCACCACGGCCCGGGCATGTCGACGTCGCCGGTCGGCAGCCCGGTGTTGGCGGCGACCACCGCGCGGAAGCGGTCCGGGGAGGACGCCACCAGCCGCAGCCCGATCAGCCCGCCCCAGTCCTGCCCGAGGAGGACGAGGTCGTCGAGACCCAGCCCCTCGAACACCGCCTCGCGCACCCACGCGACGTGGCGGGCGTAGCTGTGGTCGGCCACATCCGCCGGCTTGTCGGAGCGCCCGAAGCCGACGAGGTCGAGCGCGACGGCCCGCACCCCGGAGCCCACCAGGGCGTCCATGACGTGGCGGTAGAGGTAGGACCAGGTGGGCTCGCCGTGCAGCAGCAGCACCGTCGGGCCCACGTCGGGACCTTCAGGTCCGACGCCGTAGGTGGCCATCCGCAGCCGCTCCGGCCCCCCGTCGGGATCGGCGACCTCGACGTAGCGGGGCTTGTGGCCGAATCCCTCGAGGTCGGAGAAGCGGTCGTCCGCCGTCCGCAGCACGCGCACGGGGGGCAGCGTGCCACCCTCGGCGCACCGGCGCCCCCGGAACCACTCGGCGGCGTCCCCGAACGGCCTGGTCACCCCGTCACCCCTAGGGTGGCCGCCGCACGTGATCACCCGAGCCCGAGAGACCTGGAGGCCGACCGTGGCCCAGGACATCGTCCCGATCACCCTCGCGCTCACCGACGGGGACCTGGTCACCCTCTGGGCCCCGCGCTGGCGGGAGGACGGCGAGGAGTGGGAGGCCTTCCTCGGCGACGACGACCACGTGTTCGCCTTCGCCGACGCCGCCGACCTGGCCGCCTGGATCCGCACGAGCGACGCCGACGGGACCCCGCACGACCTCGCCGACCACCCGGCGTGGGCGGTGGTCGGCGGCCTGTCGGTCGACGAGCTGACCCCCGAGGACATCCAGCGCTACGACGTCATCGGGGCCCCCGAGCTCGTCGCGGACGAGCCGGATACCTGGGCGGTCGACGACCTCGCAGAGATCACCGCGATGGTCCGGTCGCTCGCGGACGTGTGCGACCTGGCCACGGTCACCGGGATCCTGGACTCCACCCCGGCCTTCGCGGCCCTCTCCCACGGCCTCGCCGCCTTCGGGGGACGTGACGGCGGCGCGCTGTGGACCGAGCTCGCGGACGTCGTCGCCGAGCGCTGGGACGACGTGCTCGACGCCCTCGACGCCCTCGTCCGCGTGCCCGAGGTCGACGTCGAGCTGGCCGCCAAGCTGCGGGCGACGGCGACGCCCGCCCCGGAGGGCGACCTCGACGCGGCCACCGACGGGGACGGCGCGACCGGCGACGACGACGCGCCGCACTCGGGCTCCCGGGGGGACGCGGAGAACCTCCCGGCCGACCCGGAGGCGGTCGCGACCGACCCGCAGGACTCCGCCGTCGCCGGCCCGCTCGCCGACGCCCCCGACGACGTCCGGGCCGACACCGCGGGCGAGTCGCTGCGCAGCGACCTCGTCGACGCCGAGGAGGAGCCGGCGCCCGGCTTCTGGGAGGAGGTGGGCATCGACCCCGTCTCCGTCCTCTCCGGGGAGGGCCAGGTGATCACCCTGCGCTGTTTCCTCGACGACCAGCCCGTGTTCCTCGGCCGCGACGGGCGCATCGACGTCTTCCCGAACGCCCGGGCGCTGCGGACGTGGATCGCCGGTGAGGGTGCCCAGGGGCACGACCTGGCGGAGGTCTCGACCTGGTCGGAGGTCATGACGGCGGCGGTCGGGGGCGACCTGGAGATCGAGGTGGCCCCGGAGAACACCTACGTGTTCCCCGGCCTCGCCGACGACCTGCTGGAGGGCCCGGAGGCCGTCGACCCCGGCCAGCTCGAGCTCGCCGTCGAACTGCTCCTCGACGCCGCCGACTGGGCGGGCGACGACCTGACCCGGGAGGCGCTCGCGACCTCCGAGTCCCTCGGCTGGCTGGTCTCGTTCGTCCTGCGCCCCGACCCCAACCGCCTCACGCCGTCGCCGCCGTTCCAGCGCGAGGCCACCCGCTGGCGCGAGCTGGAGGACCGATTCCTGGGGCGCCTGCGCTATCCGTGACCTCTGTGACGGACGGGACGTTCCGTCGCGGCCCGTTGTCAGGGGCGCGTCCGAACGGGTCATCCGCCCTGGCTAGCCTGCCGGAGCGACGAGTCGGGGTCGAGCTCACATCCACCCCGCATTGAGACCTGGCCGTCCCCGCAGAGAGTGGGCTCCGCGTGATCGACTCCAACCAGACCATGTCCTTCGATCGGATGCGCAGCATGCTCGTCCGGGCCGCGGAGGTCAGGGACAGCGAGCAGCAGCAGATCTTCGACTCGCTCGACGAGATCCACGGTCGGCTCGCCGCGCTCGACGCCCTGGGCGCCATCCGCAAGCGGCTCGCCGAGGTGCCGGACCGCACCGAGATGAGCGTGCTCGCCGAGCGGCTCGACGAGACCGTCGCGAAGCTCGACGCCCAGGAGTCGTCGGTGTCCTCGCTGGCCCGCCTCGTCGAGGGCCTCGTGGACCGGGTGGCCGACCGGCTCGCGACCCCGTTCGCCCAGCTCGACGGCCGTCTCGACGGGGTCGCGGGACGCTTCGAGGGCGTGGCGGGCCGTATGGACGGTCTCGAGGACCGCATCTCCGGGCTCCACAAGCGGCTCGACGACCTCGACAACCGCTTCGACCGCAACGAGATGCGTCTCGACCAGATCCCGGCCGCCGTCACCGGTCCGCTCCGGGAGCGCCTCGACTCCGTCGAGTCCTCGCTGCGCGGGCAGGCCGAGGAGACCTCGCAGGGGCTCGCCGCGACCACCCGCTCGCTCTCCGAGGAGATCTCCGGCTCGCGCGAGGCGGCGCGGGCCGACGCCGAGGCGCAGCGCGGGCGCTCCGACGAGGGGATCCGCGACCTGACCGCCCGGCTCGAGGCGCTGACCGACCGTCTCGACGGCGTGGGCGCGCGAGTCGAGGGCGTCGAGAACTCCCTCGCCGGCCGCGTGGACCACGTCGAGGGCAGTGTGTCCGCCGCCATCGAGAACCTCGACACCGCGCTCTCGGGCAAGGTCGAGGGCGTCGAGCGCACCGTCACCGGCCTCTCGGCCCGCGTCGACGGCGTCGAGTCCGCCCTGACCGACCGGGTCTCCTCGGTGGCCTCGTCGCTCGAGGCCTCGCTGGACAAGCTGGACGGCACCCTGGTGAACCGCCCCGACCACGAGGCCGTCGTCGCCCTGGTCAACCGCTCCAACGAGGAGTCCGAGCGCCGTCAGGCCGGGCAGCTCGACGAGGCGCTCTCGACCTTCGCCGAGATCATCCTGGGCTCGGGCGGGCAGCAGCAGGCGCCCGCGCCGCGCCCGGCCGCCCGCCGCAGCTCCCGCAAGCCCGCGCTGACCGCCGGCCCCAGCCTCAACGGCCACGCCGAGCACACCTCCGACGAGGAGGGAGCGGAGGCCTGAGCCCCGCCCGAGCCGCACGAGGGCCCGTCCACCCGAGACCCGGGTGGGCGGGCCCTCGCGCGTGCGGGGCGGGCTAGGGTCGGCGAGCGATGCCCGCTGCGCTGCGTCTCCCGCTCGCCGTCGCCGTGAGCACGGTGCTCCTGCTGCTCGGGGCGGTCACCGGCCCGACCGCGGCCTCGGCGGCCCCGGCCGTGCTCTCCCAGCAGTCGTGCCCCGGGGTCGCCGCGCCCGCCCGGCCGGTGGACGAGTCGGAGGCACCGCGACCCGGCCAGGCCGCCCCCGACCCGCTGCCGGTCCCCGCCCACCCCGTGGGCGGCGACGCGATGGGCACCTGCGGCACCGTCGTCCCGAGCGGCGCCCCGGCGCCGCCCGCGGTGGGCGTGCAGTCCTACGTGCTCGCCGACCTCGACTCCGGCGCCGTCCTCGCCGCCCGTGTCCCGCACGCCCGGCTGCGGCCCGCGTCGCTGCTCAAGACCCTGACCGGCCTGCTCGTCGCGCAGGACGTGCCGATGGACCAGACCGTCGTCGGGACCCAGGAGGACGCGAACCAGGAGGGCACCCGGGTCGGCATCGGGCCCGGTGGGGTGTACACGATCCGCCAGCTGCTCGACGGCATGCTCATGGCCTCGGGCAACGACATCGCGTACGCGCTCTCGCTCCGGCTGACCGGCTCGGTGCCCGCGACCGTCGACCTCATGAACCGCACCGCGGCCCAGATCGGCGCGCTCGACACCCGGGCGGCCACCCCGTCGGGTCTCGACGGGCCGGGGCAGTCCTCGTCGGCCTATGACCTGGCCAGCATCTTCCGGCTCGGCATGGCGCACGAGCCGTTCGCGACCGCGGTCGGCACCAAGCAGATCACCCTGCCCGGTTGGGGCCCCAACCCGCCGTTCGCGGTCGACAACGACAACAAGATCCTCGGACGCTACCCGGGCGCGCTCGGCGGCAAGACCGGGTTCACCGACGACGCCCGCCACACCTACATCGGCGCGGCGCAGCGGAACGGACGCCGCCTCGTCGTCGTGCTCATGCACGGCGAGCAGACGCCCGTGCCGATGTACGAGCAGGGCATCGCGCTGCTCGACTACGGCTTCTCGCTGCCGCCGGGCGCCGCGGTCGGGCAGCTGGCCCAACCGCCCGCGGGCACGACGCTCGGGTCGACGCCGGCGGCCCCGTCACCGGCGGGGGCGACGTCGTCCGACGACGGCGCCGCGTCCCCGACCAGCGGCACGACGAACTGGGAGACCCCGGTCGCGATCGGCGCCGTCGTCGTCCTCGGGCTGGTCGTGCTCGCGGCGAGGATGCGCCGCCGCCGACGATGAGGGCCGGGCACCTGACCGGACCCCGCCCCTCACGGCAGCAACGGCACGTTCCTGGCATCCGACGCCAGGACGGCGCCGCTCACTCGTCCCCGGCCGACCCCGCCCCTCACGGCAGCAACGGCACGTTCCTGGCATCCGACGCCAGGACGGCGCCACTCACTCGTCCCCGGCCGATCAGCGCCGCCCGCGCCGCATCCCGTTGACCCCGAGGATGCTGCCCACGACGCCGAGCACGGCGCCGGCCCCGAGCAGGCCGGCCGTGGCACCGACCCCCGGGGCCCGGCCGACGGTCACCGCGGGCCGGACGACGACGGGCGCGGGCTCCGGGATCTCCTCCCGCTCGTTCTCCTTCATCGTGGCCGCCCAGGCGGTGACGAAGAGGATGAAGCGCGAGACGAAGTTGGCGAACACCAGGAGCCCGATGATCGGCCCGAACGCGGCTCCGGCCGGCGAGTTGGTGACGCTGGAGATGTAGACCGTCATGACCTGCTGGAGCAGGACGAACCCGACCGAGGCGAGGATCGCGGCCCGGCCGGCCGAGCGCAGCGTCACGGGCTCGCGGGGCAGCCGGGCGATCACCCAGAGGAAGACCAGCCAGTTCGCCGCCAGCGTGATGATGATGCCGGCGATGGTCAGCACCACCTGCACCCAGGCCTGCCCCTCGAGGCCGAGGAACGAGGCGATGGCGTGGGAGGCCCCGGTGGCGACCGCGGTGACCGCGAAGGAGAGCGCGAGGGCCACCCCGAGACCGATCATGGCGACGAGGTCGCCGCCGTAGCGCCTGACGATGCTCGGCGGGTCGCCGCGCTGGTCCCACTGCTCCGAGAGCGCCTCGCGCATGTTGGCCATCCAGCCGAGCCCGGAGTAGAGGGCGCCGAGCAGCCCGAGGATGCCGACCGCGCCGCGCTGCGCGATCGCCTGCTCGATGACCTTGTTGAGCAGGTCGCCGAGCCCGGGCGGGGCGGCACTGGTGATCCCGGCCTGGATCTGGTCCAGCAGCGCCTGGTTGTTGGCCAGCACGAACGCCGCGGCCGCGAAGGCGATCATGAGCAGCGGCACGAGCGCGAGGATCGAGAAGTAGGTGATGGCGGCGGCGTAGTGGTCGCCGTGCTTCTCGGTGTAGCGGGCACCGGCCCGCACCAGGTGGTCGAGCCACGGATGGCGCGCCTTGAGCTGCTCGAACCTCGACGGTTCGGCGGTGTCCTCGGTGCTGGTGGTGCCGGCGGTGGTGGTGGTCATGGCGCGCTCGCCCCTCTCGCCGCCCCCGGACGCTCCCGGCGGGCGCTGGTCCCCGACGAGGTACAGCTACCCGCGGACGGCGGAGGTGACTCCGCCGCGTGAGCACCGAGTGTGGTGACGGACGGGGTCAGCGCTCACGCGGTGCGACGTAGGGCGCCGGGTCGAAGCGGGCGTTGCGCTCGCGGAAGGAGCGCGCCGACCCGGGCCAGAGCAGCGTCAGGCGCCCGCTGGTCTCGTCGACGTACCAGCTGCGACATCCGCCGGAGAGCCACACGGTGTCCCGCGCGGCGGCGTCGACGTCCCGGACGTAGTCCTGCTCGGCGGCCGCGGACACCTCCAGCGGTCCGCCGGCCCGGGCGAGGTGGTCCAGCGCGCCGAGCACGTACTCGATCTGGGTCTCGATCATGTAGATCGCGGAGTTGTGCCCCAGGCTCGCGTTGGGCCCGTCGAGCACGAACATGTTGGGGAACCCGTGCACGCTGGTCGAGGCGTAGGCGGTCATCCCGTCCGCCCAGTGCTCGGCCAGGGTGCCCCGCCGCCCGTGCACCCGGGGCGCGTAGGGCTGGCGGGCGGCGTGGAAGCCGGTGGCGAGCACGAGCGCGTCGAGGTCGTAGCGGGCACCGGAGGCGGCGACGGCGGTGCGCCCGTCGACCCGGGCGAGCGCGGAGTCCTCGAGCACCACGTCGTCGCGGACCAGCGCCGGGTAGAGCTCGTCGGAGAGCACGATGCGCTTGCACCCGATCTCGTAGCCCGGCGCGAGACGGCTGCGCAACGCGGGGTCGCCGACCTGGTCGCGCAGATGGCGCCGCGCGCGTTCCCGCAGCTCGTCGATGGCCGGGCGCACCCGCCGTCGGGCGTCGACGGCACGCTCCGCGTCGTCGAAGATCTCCTCGCGGAGCGCGCGGGCGGCCTCCGGGTGCCGGGCGAGCCGACGGCGCTCGCCGGCGGAGTAGGGGCGGTCGCCCCGCGGCACCACCCACGCCGGGGTGCGCTGGAAGACCACGAGCTCCGCAGCCCGGCCGGCCAGCCGCGGGATCACCTGCGCGGCGGAGGCCCCGGTGCCGACGACGCCGACGCGGCCCCCGTCGAGCGCGACGTCGTCGTCCCAGCGCGAGGTGTGCATCACCGGGCCGGGGAACTCGCCGAGCCCCTCGACGTCGGGGATGCGTGGCTCGGTGAGGCGGCCGGCGGCGAGGACGAGGACGCGCGCCCACCAGGTGCCGGCCGCCGTCGCCACCTCCCAGCGCCCGTGCGTGGCGGACCAGCGGGCGCGCTCCATCTCCGCCCCGTAGCGCACGTGCGGCTCGACGCCCTCCTCGACCGCGGCACGGCGCAGGTAGTCCTGGATCTCCTCGCCGGGGGCGAACACCCGCGACCAGTCCGGCGCCGGACGGAACGAGTAGGAGTACAGGTGCGAGGGGACGTCGCAGGAGACGCCGGGGTAGCGGTTGTCCCGCCAGGTGCCGCCGACGTCGCCGGCCCGCTCGAGGACGACGAAGTCGGTGAAGCCCCGCCGGGCGAGCCGGATCGCGAGGCCCAGCCCGGCGAAGCCGGCGCCGACGACCGCGACGTCGACCCGCCCGTCCTGACTCACGACCGCCCCACCGTGACGCGCTCGGCCGGGACCTCCCCGTAGAGCGTGGTCCGCTGGCGCACGGGCCGTCCCAGCTCGGCGGCGATCGCCGTGACGTCCGCCGCGGTGAGCACCCGCCCGGCCTCGGGACCGGCCGCCGGGTCGAGGGTGCCGTCGAGCAGCAGCCCGCCCAGGTCGTCGGCGCCGCCGCGCAGCACGTCGAGCACTGTGTCGCGGTCGAGCTTCGGCCACGCGGCCTGGACGTGGTCGATCCGGCCGTGCAGCAGGAGGCGCGCCACGGCGTGCAGGGCGCGGGTCTCGCGGGGCGTGGCGCCGCGCACCCGGCCCGCGAGGTGCTCGGGGACGTCGACCAGTGGCATCGCGATGAGCTCGGTGAACCCGCCCGTGCGGTCCTGGATCGCGGCGAAGGCCCGCAGGTGGGCGATCTGCTGGGCGGGGGTCTCGACGTGGCCGTAGACGATCGTCGCCGTCGAGCGCAGCCCCACCTCGTGCGCCGTCGTCACCAGCTCGATCCACCGCGCGGCGCGGATGTCGGCGCCGTCGGTGAGCAGGCGGCGGACGTCGTCGTCGAGGATGCGCGCCGCGGTGCCGGGCACCGAGCCGAGGCCCGCCTCGCGCGCCGCGGTGAGGAACTCGCGCGGCGTGAGACCCGCGCGGTCGGCCGCCTGCGCCACCTCCGCGGGGCGGAACGCGTGCAGGTGCAGCGGCTGCCGGTCCGTGATGCGCCGTACCAGCTCCAGCGGGGCGTCCGGGCCGGCGTCCTCGGGGACGGGGCCCTGGACGCAGATCTCGGTCGCCCCGAGCTCGGCGGCCTCGTCGACCAGCGCATCGAGGTGCTCGGGCTCGGTGACCAGGGCCGCGGCGAGGTTGCGGTTGACGACGACGGTGAGCCCGGCGCCCACGGTGTCGCGGCGCACCGCGTCGGCGAGGCCGCACAGCGCCTCGAGCTCGTCGCCCTCGGCGCCCAGCAGCTCGACGTAGCCCTCGTCGGGCAGGCCCGCCGGGTCGTGCTCCGCGGCGGCGAGCCGGGAGCGCACGGCGGCGGGCGCGCTCACCGCGCGCCCACCCGGGTCCGCGGCGCGGCGAGCCCGTCGGCGTCGGCCAGCGCGTCGACGGCGGGCGCCACGGCCGGGTCGATCCAGCTCGGGTCGCCGACGTAGCGCGGGTAGACGGTGAGCCGCGGCCGCAGCGCGAAGCCCGCCTCCGCCGTGACGCGGGCGAGGTCGTCGAGGCCGGGCCAGGGGCGCTCGGGGTTGACGTGGTCGGGCGTCACCGGGGAGACGCCGCCCCAGTCGTCGATCCCCGAGCGCAGCAGCAGCGTCTGGTCGCGATGGGCCGAGTCGGCGGTGTCCCCCTCGCCGAGCTCGCCGGCGAGGTTCGGCGGGGCCTGCACGCTCACCCCGAGCGGCATCACCAGGCGCGCGACCGCCACCGCCGCGACGAACTCGTCGAACTCGGCGTCGGGCTCGTCGCGCATCGCGGTGTCGGGCTTCGCGCGGAAGTTCTGCACGATCACCTCCTGGAGGTGGCCGTACCGCTCGGCGAGCCGGGCGAGCGCCAGCAGCGACTCCGCCCGGTCGCGCAGCGTCTCGCCGAAGCCGACGAGGATGCCGCTGGTGAACGGCACCCGGGCCCGGCCGGCGTCGGCGAGCGCCCGAAGCCGCACCCCGGGGTCCTTGTCCGGCGAGCCGAAGTGCGCCCCGCCGGGCGCGACGAGCAGCGACGACGTGGACTCGAGCATCATCCCCATCGACGGCGCGACGGGGCGCAGCGCGGCCAGCTCGTCGGGGCTCATCACCCCGGGGTTGAGGTGGGGCAGCAGACCGGTCTCGGACAGCACCGCCTGCGCGCCGGCCCGGACGTAGTCGATCGTCGAGGCGTACCCGCGCGCGTCGAGCCAGTCGCGCGCCGCCCGCCAGCGCGCCTCCGGGCGGTCGCCGAGCGTGAAGAGCACCTCGGTGCACCCCTGTGCTGCGCCCTCGCGGGCGATGTCGAGGACCTCGTCGAGCTCCAGGTACGCCGCGGGCAGCCGGCCCGGCACGGTGGCGAACGTGCAGTAGTGGCAGCGGTCCCGGCACAGGCGGGTCAGCGGGACGAAGACCTTGGGGCTGTAGGTCACGACGCCGAGGCGACCCTGCTCGGCGAGGTGCGCCTCGCGGCGGGCGGCGGCCCGGGCGAGCAGGTCGTCGAGCTGCGCACCGCGGGCGGAGAGCAGCGCGACGAGGGTGTCGACGTCGGCGCCCGAGCGGTCCTCGCCCGTCGGTACGGTCGTGCCGCGCCCCGCGGCACCCCGGTGATCAGCCACGGTCCGAACGTACGCCCGGGTCGGCGGCACCGGCCACGTCCGGAGATCCACACGGCTCCGCGGTGGCCGCCCGGGGCAGGCGCACCGTCACCGTCGTGCCCGTGCCGGGCGTGCTCTCGACCGTCACCGTGCCCGCCATCGCCTCCACCAGCCCGCGGACGAGCGCGAGCCCCAGCCCGGTCCCGCTGCCGGCGTCGTCGCCCTCGGCCCCGCCGAGCTGCGCGAACGGCTCGAAGAGCCGGGGCACCAGTGCGGGCGCGATGCCGGGCCCGCCGTCGGACACGGTCAGGACCACCTCGCTGGACTCGGCCACCGCGTCGACGTGCACCCAGCCGTCGACGTGGTTGTGCCGCACCCCGTTGGTGACGAGGTTGATGAGCACCTGCCGCACCCGGCGGGGGTCGGCGCCCGCGGTCGGTCCGCCCGCGGTGGGCAGGTCGGTGGTCCGCCGGATCCCGCGGCGGGCGGCGACGGGCTCGAGCAGGTCGAGCACCTCGCGCACGAGCGCCGCCAGGTCGACCGTCCCCGGCGCGAGCGGCAGGGCGCGGGCCTCGAGGCGGGCGAGGTCGAGGACGTCGCCGACCAGGTCGAGCACGTGACGCGCCGCGGCGTCGATGTGGCCGAGCGCCGCCTCCCGCCGGGCGGGCGGCAGCTCGAGGGTGCCCAGCAGCTCCGAGAACCCGATGATCGCCTGCAGCGGGGTGCGCAGCTCGTGGCTCAGCGTGGAGAGCAGCTCGGACTTGGCCCGGCTCGCGTCCTCGGCGACGCGGGCCGCGAGCTCGGCCTCCCGGCGTGCGTCGCGGTCGCGCTGCGCCGCGCGCCGCGCGGTGACGTCGACGACGTTGAGGCTCACGTAGCGCCCGCGCCCCCCGCCGACGACCGAGGCCGTGAGCGCCGCCTCCACGGTGCGCCCGTCGCCGCGCACCAGCGCCACCTCGAGCGGTTCGGCCGGAGCCGTGCCCGCCGCGAGGCCGCGCAGCAGCAGGCGGGCGCCGGCGCGGTCGTCGGGCCGCAGCACGGTGTCGAGGTCCGCGGCGAGCAGGGTGGTGGCCGGGTGCCCCAGCATCGCGGCGAGCGCGTCGTTGACCTTGAGGAACCGCCCGCCGAGGTCGGTGAGCGCCATCCCGACGGCGTTGTCCTCGAAAGCGCGGCGGAACCGCTCCTCGCTCTCGGCGAGCGCGCCGTAGAGCCGGTCGTGCTCCAGGGCCACGGCCGCGAGGTCGGTGAACCGCGCGACGAGGCGGCGCTCGCGCGCGTCCGGGCGGTGCGGGCGGGCGTGGTAGACCGCGAACGTGCCCAGGACGCCGTCGTGACCGCGGATCGGGCTCGACCAGCAGGACCCGAGACCGTGGGGCAGCGCCAGCGTCCGGAACCGGTCCCACCGCGCGTCCCGGGCGATGTCCTCGGCGACGACGGCCTCGTCGAGGTAGGCCGCGGTGCCGCACGACCCGGCGTCGTCGCCGATCGCCAGCCCGTCGATGGCCGCGGAGTAGGCGGCGGGCAGCGAGGGGGCGGCCCCGTGGTGCAGGGTGCCCCGCGTCGGGTCGAGCACCAGCACCGAGCAGCGGCTGCCGGGGATGAGCTCCTCGAGCGCGAGCGTGACGGCCCCGAGCACCTCACCGCGGCCGGCCCCGCCCGCGAGCAGCTCCAGCACCCGGTGCTGGCGGTCGAGGAGCCCCGCGGTGTCGCCGGCGTCGAGGGCCTCGGGCGCCTGCGGCGCGTCGGTCGTCACGGGTCGAGCTGGTAGCCCACGCCCCGCACGGTGCGGATGCGCGGCCGGGCCGCCGGGTCGAGGCCGAGCTTCGCGCGCAGCCGGTGGACGTGCTCGGTGACGGTCGCCTCGCCCTGCCAGCCCTCGCTGCGCCACACCTGGGCGAGCAGCTGGGCACGGCTGAAGACCTGTCGGGGGTGGGCGACGAGGAAGGCCAGCAGGTCGAACTCCCGCGCGGTGAGCTCCACCGGCTCCCCGCCGACGGTGGTCTCGCGGGCCGCGGCGTCGAGGGCGAGGTGGCCGCAGACGACCGGGGGGTTGGTGGCCGCGGTGGGGCGGGACCGGCGCAACACGGAACGGACCCGCGCCGCCAGCTCGCCCGGCGAGAAGGGCTTGACCAGGTAGTCGTCGGCGCCGAGGTCGAGCCCGACGATCCGGTCGGTCTCCCCGCTGCGCCCCGAGAGCACGATCACCGGCAGCGCCTCGGTGGTCGCCGCGCCCCGGACCCGGCGCAGCACGTCGAGCCCGCCGACGCCGGGCATCGTCAGGTCGAGCACGACGAGGTCGGGCCGCTCGGCGTCGATCGCCGTCATCGCCTCGGCGCCGTCGCCGGCCTGGGCGACCGCGAAGCCGTCGCTCTCGAGCTGCCACGACGCGAGGGTGCGCACGGCCTCGTCGTCGTCGACGACGAGCACCCGTGGTGCGCTCGGGTCCACGTCGACCCCCTCCTCGCTCCGAGGGAGCATCGTGCCCGCGGCGTGACCCGACCCACAAGTCCGTGGTCACCCGGGCACCGTCCGTTGAGACGACGTTGAGGAAACGTTGTCCCCGCTGTGAGGCGCATCACCCAAGGTGGTCGCGTGCCCGCAGCGACGCCCGCCCGTGCGCAGGACCCGTGCGTCCTCGTGCCGGACCAGGCGGCTGCGGCGACCGGCGGAGCCCTCGGCGTCGCTCCGCCCTCGAGGAGATCCGCACCGACCACGACCTCACGGTCAGGAGGCCCGTCATGAAGCTCGCGCTCTACCTCCCGAACTTCCGTACCGAGATCACGGTGAAGGAGCTCGAGGACCTCACCGAGCTCGCCGAGGAGCTCGACTTCGACTCGGTCTGGACACTCGACCGCATCGTCGTCCCGGAGGCCTCCGACCGGGAGCAGCTCCAGCACTCGTTCGGGATGATGGACGGGCTCCCCAACGCGCTCCCCGTGGCCTCCACGGGCAACTGGCTCCAGGGCTTCCCGCTCATCCCGTGGCTCGCGGCGAAGACGTCGAAGGTGCGCATCGGGATGAGCATCATCGACACCCCGTTCCGCTCGCCCGGGGTGCTCGCCGCCGAGCTGGCGACCATCGACCACCTGTCGAACGGCCGGCTCAACGTGGGCCTGGGCTCCGGGTGGATGCCCGAGGAGTTCGCGGCGGCCAGCGCGTCCTACATCTTCCCGAAGCGCCACAAGCACGTGCGCGAGTCGATCGAGATCATGCAGGGCGTCTGGGCCAACGAGCACTTCGAGTACCACGGCGAGTTCGCCGACTTCGACCCGTGCGGGTTCGGCGCGAAGCCGCTGCAGCAGCCGCGCCCGCCGATCTTCATGAGCGGGCTCAAGGACCCGCTGCGCTCGGCCAAGCGCATCGCCAAGTACGACCTCGACGGCTGGATCGGGATCCAGGACTCGCCGGAGCGGCTCGGGGAGTGGCTCACCGCCATCGACCAGCAGTTCGAGGAGATCGGCAGCTCGAAGCGGTCGAAGGACCTCGAGATCTGCTCGATGATCTGGACGGTCATCACCGACGAGGAGGTCGACCAGACCGTCAACGGCGTCGCGTCGAACCTGCTGGTCGGCACGGAGAAGCAGCTCACCGACCGGCTCAAGGCCTACAAGGAGGCCGGGATGACGATGCCGCTGATCTGGCCGCCGTTCACCGACGTGCCGACCTCGAAGACGATGGACGACCTGAAGCGGATCAAGAACGACATCATGCCGAAGGTCGAGGCCTCCTGATCCCGGTCTGACGCCTCCGGGCGGGCTGCCGCCGCTGCTGGCAGCCTGCCCGGATGGTCCGCCTCCCCGACGCCCGCGGCCGGGCGCTCGGGGCGCTGTGCCTCACCGAGATCGTCAGTTGGGGAACCCTCTACTACGCCTTCCCGGTGCTGCTGGGTCCCATCACGGCCGAGACCGGGTGGTCCGCGACGGCGACCGTGGGCGCGTTCTCGACGGGGGCGATCGTCTCGGCGGTCACCGGGATCGCCGTCGGGCGGCTCATCGACGCCCGCGGGCCGCGCTCGGTGATGACCACCGGCTCGGTGCTCGGGGTGGTCGCGCTGCTGGCGGTGGCCGCCGCGCCGACGCTGCCGTGGTTCTACCTCGCGTGGGCGCTGGCCGGGGTCGCGCAGGCCGCGACGTTCTACCCGCCGGCCTTCGCGGCGATCACCGGCTGGTACGGCGAGCGGCGGCTGCGCCCGCTCACGACGGTGACCCTCGTGGCGGGGTTCGCCTCGACGGTGTTCGCGCCGGTCACGGCAGCGCTCGCGGGGCACCTGACATGGCGTGGCACCTACGTCGTGCTCGCCGTGGTCCTCGGCGTGGTGACGATCCCGCTGCACCTGCTGCTGCTCACCCCGCCCTGGCGGCCGTCGGACTCGTCGGGTCGGTCGGGTGCGTCCGGTACGGCGACCGAGGAGATCGAGCACGCCCGGTCGGTGGTGCGCTCGGCGCGGTTCGTGGTGCTCGCGGTCGTGATGACGGCGGCCGGGTTCGGGCTGTACGCGGCGACGATCAACCTGGTGCCGTTGCTCGAGAGCCGGGGTGCGTCGCTGGGGACGGCGGCGCTCGGGCTGGGGCTGGTCGGGGTGGGCCAGGTGGCCGGCCGGCTGGTGTTCGGGCCGTTGAGCCGCGCGACGTCGCCGGGCGGCCGGGTGACCGTGGTGGTCGTCGTCGGCGGGGCGTGCGTCGTCGTGCTCGGCCTGCTCCCGGGGCCGGTGGGACTGCTCGTGGCGGTCGCCGTCGCGGCCGGGGCGGCCCGGGGGCTGCACACGCTGCTGCAGGCCTCGGTGGTGTCCGACCGGTGGGGTACGGCGTCCTTCGGGCGGATCAACGGGGTGTTCTCCGCGCCGACGACGGTGGCCGTGGCGCTCGCCCCGGCCGGTGGGGTGGTGCTGGCGGGGCTCCTCGGCGGGTTCGGGCCGGCGTTCGTGGTGCTCGGGGCGCTCGCCGTGGTTTCCGGGGTGGTGGCGTTCCGGTTGTAGTCGGCCGCCCGTCGAGTGGACGCTCATGCACGTGCCGGGACCGTTTCCGGGTGCATGAGCGTCTTCTCGACGATCGATGGAGCCGATCGGGCCCGCGGCGCGTCGAAGTCCCGTGGCGATCAAGGAGTGGCCGACGGACCGTCCCTTCCGGGCCTCCGAGGCGGTGCGCGCGGGGCTGGTGACCTGGCGGGTCCTGCAGGGCCCCGGTTTCCGGCGCCTGGCGCACGACACGTACGTCGCGGCCGCAGTGGAGGACTCGGACGGTCTCGTGATCCGGGCGGCCGTGGTCTGGGGCGGCCCCACAGCGGTGGTGACCGGCTGGTCCGCGTGCCGCTGGTGGGGCTGCGAGGTCCTGCCCCGCCCAGAACCGCCGGTCGAGCTCGTGGTTGCCGAGCGCCGTCAGAGCCCGCCGCCCGGCTGGCTGGTCCGCCGGGGTCGACTCCGGAACGAGGACGTCGTCTCGCACGAGGACCTGCGGCTCACGACCCCCCTGCGCACGGCCTATGACCTCGCCCGCCTGGCTCCCCGGGATGACGCGGTGGTCGCTGGGGACGCGCTCGCCCGGACCGGCGGGTTCATCGGCACGGAGCTCGAGCGGTTCGCCGTCGCGCTCGGAACGATGCGGGGATGCCGCCGTGTCCCGGCCGTCGCGCGGCTGGTCGATCCCCGCGCTGAGTCACCGATGGAGACTCGGGTCCGCCTGGACGTCGTGCGGGCCGGCTTTCCGCCTCCGGTGTCCCAGCACGAGGTGTGGGACGGGCCGTGGTTCGTGGCGCGCCTCGACCTCGCGTGGCCGGAGTGGAAGGTCGCGCTCGAGTACGACGGCCACGACCACGCCGCCGACGACCGCCGCGGGCGCGACGTGGAACGCATCGACGAGCTACGTGGGCTCGGGTGGGTGGTGATCACCGTGACCGCTCGCCAGTACTTCCACACCCCCCGTTGGATCGAGCGGCGGGTCCGCGAGGAGCTCACGGCCCGCGGAGCCCGACTCTGATCCACTCGGTGGGGTCAGGCGTCCCGGCAGAGGGCCCAGACGCGGTCGCGGGTCATGGGGAGGCGATACGGCCGGGCCCCGACGGCGTCCCGGATGGCGTTGGCCAACGCCGGCGGCACCGGGTTGTAGGGCGACTCGCTCATCGACTTGGCCCCGTACGGTCCGAGGGCGTCGACGGTCTCGGCGAAGAACACCTCGGTGCGCGGCACGTCCGCGTACTGCGGCAGGTGGTAGTCGCGCAGCACCCGCGTGGTCACGCGCCCGGCGTCGTCGAGGAGGACCTCCTCGTAGAGCGCGCTACCGATCCCCTGGGCCACCCCGCCCTCGACCTGCCCGCGGCACTGCTGCGGGTTGACGACCACCCCGGCGTCGGCGGCCTGCACCGAACGCAGGATCCGCACCTCCCCGGTGGCGGTGTCGACGGCGACGCGCACCGCGTGCACGTTGAAGGCCACCGAGCGGGGCGACCCGTCGTGCTCGCCGTTCCCGCGGGCGCCCGCGAGCGCGGCCAGCCCCACCGACCTCCCATCCGGTGCCGCGACCCCGGCCGGCCCGAGCCGGCACTCCTCGAGCGCCGCACCGAGGAGCGCCGCAGCCTTCCCGCGCAGCTCGGCGGCCAGCGCCTCGGCCGCCCGCGCCACCGCGGTCCCCGCCACGACCGTGCCCGTCGACCCGAACGCCCCGGTGTCGACCGCTACGGAGTCGGTGTCGGCCCCCGTCACGACGACGCGGTCCAGCGGCGCGCCGAGCGCGGTGGCCGCGATCTGGGCGTGGACGGTGGCGGTGCCGTTGCCGAACTCGGCCGTGCCGACCCGCACCCGGAAGGAGCCGTCCGGCTCGACGGTGATGCTCGCCCGGGACCGGTGCCCCCTGGGCGGGATCGTCGCGATCATCGCGACCGCCATCCCCTGCCCCACCCGCCACGACGGACCGTCCGGCGCCGGGTCACCATCCCGACCCACCGCGGCCTGCGCGAGGTCGAGGCACTGCGGCAGGCCGTCGGAGCCGAAGCGCAGGTCGTCGGGGTGCTCGGCCGGGTCGGCGGAGGCGACGAAGTCGTCCCCCGGGCGGATCACCGTGCCGCGCCGCAGGTCGAACGGGTCGATCCGCAGCTCCCGGGCGAGGTCGTCGAGGGCCGACTCGATCGCGAACTGCACCTGCCCCAGCCCGTACCCGCGGAACGCGCCCGACGGCGGCGTCGTCGTGTAGACCGCCTCGGCGTCGACGCGCTTGTTCGGGCAGCGGTAGAGCGCCATCGACTCGTGGCAGCCGTGGAACATCACCCCCGGCGAGTGGTTGCCGTGGGCGCCGGCGTTCGAGAGCACGTCGATGGCGAGCGCGGTGAGCGAGCCGTCGGGGGTGCCGGCAACGGTGACCGACACCCGCATCGGGTGGCGGGTCGGGGTCGCGGTGAGCGACTCGGTGCGCGTGAGCTCCCACTGCACCGGGCGCCCGGTCGCCAGCGTGGCCAGCGCGGTGAGGTCCTCGGTCAGCAGCTCCTGCTTCGAGCCGAACCCGCCGCCGACCCGGGCCGCGTGCACCCGCACCGACTCGCGGGGTCGGTCGAGGAGCCGGGCGAGCTCGTCGCGCACCAGGAACGGCACCTGGGTGGAGGTCCGCACCACGAGCCGGCCGTCGGGATCCACCCACGCCCTGCTGGCGTGGGTCTCGAGCGAGGAGGGCGAGACCCGCCCGGTGTGCCAGGTCCCGGTGACGACCGCGCCCCCGGCGGCCCGCGCCGCCGCGATCCCCGCCGCGACGTCCCCGACCCCCTCGTGGATCGCGGCGACGACGTTGTGGGCCGGGTCGAGGATGCGGCACTCCGGCCCCTTGTCACCGTGCACCGCCACGGACTCCCGGGCGGTCTCCGGGTCGAGCACCGGCTCCCGCGGCTCGTAGTCGACGACGACGGCGCGGGCGCCCGCCTCGGCGGCCGCCAGGTCAATCCCGACGACGGCCGCCACCCGCTCACCGTGGAACCGCACGACGTCGTCGAGGATGCGGGTGTCGTCGGGATCGTCGAGCCGGTCCTCGTGGCGGGCGGTGGAGAACAGCGTCGCCGGGGTGTTCTCGTGGGTGAGGACGGCGAGCACTCCCGGCAGGGCGAGGGCGGCGGCGGTGTCGATCGCGACGATCCGCGCGTGGGCGTGTGGGCTGCGCACGACGACGAGGTGGGCGAGGTCGTCCGGCGTCGGACCGTCAAGGGTGTAGGTCTCCGCGCCGCGCACGATCCGCGCCGACGCCGGCGCCGGGGCGGGGGCGCCGAGCGCGGGCCCCGAGGCCGGGAGGCCCGTCGTCACCCGCCCGTCGAGGGCATCGGCCACCGCGCGGTACCCGGTGCAGCGGCACAGGTTCCCCTGCAGGGTGCGGGCACGCGCCGCGGGGTCGGCGAGACGGTCGGCGAACGCGCACGCCGTCGTCACCATCCCCGGGGTGCAGAAGCCGCACTGGAAGCCGGCGGCGGCCACGAAGCGCTCCCGGACGTCGTCGGGACCCTCCGGCAGGCCCGCCGCCGTCGTCACCTCCGCGCCCGCCGCACGCAGCGCCGGGTAGAGGCAGGAGTGCACGGACACGCCGTCGACCAGAACGGTGCAGGCGCCGCAGTCGCCGGAGTCGCAGCCCTTCTTCACCGCGTGGTGGCCGTGGTCGCGCAGGTAGGTCCGCAGGCACTGGCCGGGGCGGGGCCCCTCGGGCAGCGGGACGCCGTCGACGCTGGTCACCGCAGCTCCGTCCGGATCTCCTCGGCGAGGTGGCGGGTCATCGCGTGGCGCCACTGCGGGGTGCCGTGCGGGTCGGCGTACCAGCCGCCGTGGGTGTCGGCGAGCGCGTCGAGGTCGGCCGCGAGCGACCCGGCGTCGGGGAGGTCCGGGTAGCGCAGCACCGCGGGCCGGGGCAGCGCGGCGGTGACGGCGAGGGTGAACCCGCCGTCGGGGTCCCGGCGGCCCGCGAGCAGCACCGCCGAGCGCCCGAGCGCGGAAAGCGAGGCCTTGCGCAGCGCCGTGCGCCCGCGCAGCGCGGCGGCGGGGAGGTGCACCGCGCGCAGCAGCTCGCCGGCGGCGAGCGTGGTGCGCTGCGGCCCGGCGACGAGGTCGACGACGGGCTCGCGACGCTCGGCCCCGGCGGCGTCCCACACCACCGCGACGCCGTCGAGGGCGGCCGCCATCGTGATCATCGGTCCGGCGGGCAGCGCGAGGCAGACGTTCCCGCCGACGGTCGCGACGTGCCACACCTTGCGGGACCCGACGAGCGCCTCGGCGCACCCGGCCAGCAGCGGCAGGGCAGGCCACTGCGGGAACCCGGCCGGGTCGAGGTCGGCGAGCTGGGCGAGCGTGGCGGTGGCCGCGACGGTGAGGCCGTCGGGGTCGGCGGTGAGCGGGGTCCACCCGGCCGCGGTGAGGTCGACCAGGCCGCGCAGGTGGGGCTGGGGCACCGAGAACAGCCAGGTCCCGCCGCCGAGCAGGGTCCGGTCGGGCCCGAGACCGGGCAGCAGCGCGCGGACCTCGTCGTCGCCGATCGGTCGGTCGAGGGCCTCGACGGTGAGCAGGTCCATCGTCCCTCCCGGACTCAGTAGTGCACGCGGTCGGTCCTGGCGAGCCACGCGTCGAACGGGGCGCGGGGATCGAGCTCCAGCCGACCCCCGAGGGCCTCGACCCGCATCGGCCAGGTGCCGGGATCGCGGGCGAACAGCTCGTAGAACTCCAAGTCACCTCGTTCGCGGCACGCGGCGCGGATGGCGGTGACCTCGGCGTGGGCGGTCGGGTCCAGGTCCCGCGTCACGCGGTTCTGGCCGCGCGCGATCACCCGGTCGCCCTCGACGATCACCGCGCCGAACGGCCCGCCGCCCTCGGCGACGTTCTGCTGGGCGAGCCCGACGGCCTCGCCCAGCCAGGTCTCGTCGGTCGGCACGGTCACCGGGCGTCTACCGACGAGATCTGGCTGGTGGCGGCGTGCACGCGGGCGGCCTCGCGGTCGGCGGCGGCGTTGGGGGTGCCGCCGCGGCTGCCGCCGAGCTTGGCGGCGAGGTGGTCGCGGATGGTCGTCGGCGGGTACGGCTGCGCCCCGGCGAGCGGGAGGGTCTCGACGACGGCGTCGAGGTCGCCGTCGTGGAAGAAGGCGGCGGAGCGGCGGCGCCGGATGCGGAGTCCTCCCCCCGGGCGTTGCTCGATCGGCGGCTTCACCCGGTGCAGCGTCGAGCGCCAGCGGTCGCCGGTGAGCCGCGCGGTGAGGTCGCCCAGGTTGACCAGCAGCGCCCCCTCGGCGGGCAGCACGTCGTGCCACACGCCGTCGTCGGGACCCAGCACCTGCAGGCCCGCGACCCGGTCCGCCCAGAGGACGGTGACGATCCCGTAGTCGGTGTGCTCGCCCATGCCGGTGAGATCGGCGCCGTCGGGGAGGTCCTGCTCGTCCAACGCGTAGTTGTTCATCCGCAGCACCTCGACGGGGTCGTGAGCGAGGCGGGTGAACGTGTCGGGCGCGACGTCGAGGGCGTCGGCGAAGGCCGTCGTCAGGGTGCGGGCGACGCGCTGCGCCTCGGCGAACCACGCCTCCACCCGGTCCCGGAAGCCCGCGATGTCGGGCCAGCGGTTCCCGTCGCCGCCGGTCTGCGGGCCGTCCGCGGTGGTGCCGACGTTGAAGGCCTCGAAGAAGTCGTTCATCCGCGTGGCCTGCTCGACGCCGAGGCTGCGGCTCACCGACTCGCTGCGGGGCGGGCTGTAGCCGCGGTTGGTGCCTTCCAGGGGCGAGCGGAGCGACGGGGACGAAGGCTCCGTGACGACGAGGGCCTTCTTCTCGGCCACCGGGAGGGCGAAGACGTCGTCGAGGGCGGACGCGAGACCCGCGGCGACGTCGTCGGGCACCCCGTGGCCGGTGACCTGCACGAACCCGACGGTGCGGCAGGCCTCGTCGAGGGCGGCCGCGGTGCGCGCGCGAGCCTCGACCGAGCCCTGGGGGTCGACGTAGGGCGCGAGGTCGACGGTCGGGACGGCGAACATCGCGGACCTCCGTGACGGTGGTGGGGGCGGGGCGGCCACGGTGCCGACTGCCCACTGTAGGTCGTGGACGGCCGGCAGTCAGGTCAGCGCGACGGCCGCCGCGTGCAGCGCGTCGAGCTCGGCGCGGGCGAGGGCGCCGAACGTCTCCGACCCGTCCTCGTCGCTCCAGCGCGCGAACCCCGGTGGAAGGCGTCGACGCCGAGGTCCGCGGCCAGACCGGCCGTGGCCACGGGAACCCACGGTCGCGCAGCGCCGCGGCCAGGGCGGCCGCGAGCCCGGCGCGCTTGAACGCGTCGCGCTCGACCAGCTCGTCGTGGGACGCCACGACCGCGCGGAGCCGCGGCTCGAACTCGCGCTGCTCGGGGGTGAAGCTCGCGGTGACGGCGTCGAGCGCGGCCGCCACGAGCTCGAGGGGGGGCGCCCCGGACGGCACCGCCGCGACCCCCTCCGCGAGCAGGGTGCTGTGGTCGCCTCGCGACCGAGGCCGACCCGCTGCCGACCGCCGGGGTGGTCGGCGGGCGGGGGCGTTCGGTCGACCCGCTGCTCGCGCTGGCCTCGCAGGGGGTGCGCAGCACGGCCGTCCGCATGCCGCGCACGGTCCACCGCGACGGCGAGGGCGGGTTCGCCGGCCTGCTCACCGACCAGGCACGGCGCACCGGGGTGTCGGCCTACCCCCCGGCGACGGCACCCAGCGCTGGCCCGCGGTGCACGCCCTCGACGCAGCGGTCCTGTTCCGGCTGGCCCTCGAGTCGGCCCCGGCCGGGACGGTGTGGCACGCCGTCGCCGACGAGGGCGACGCGGTGCGCGACATCGCCGCGGTCATCGGCCGGCGGCTCGGGCTGCCGGTCGAGTCGCGGCCCGTCGAGTACTTCGGCCCGTTCGGCGAGATCTTCGCGATGGACCAGCCCGCCTCCAGCATGCACACCCGTGAGGCGCTCGGGTGGACGCCGAGCCACCCCGGACTCCTCGCCGACCTCGGTGCGCTCCGCGCTCGTGAGCGGTAAAATCGTCCTATACGGCGTAATAGTGCTCCCCAGGCCGAAGGCCACCTAGTCCAGGCAGAACTCGTTGCCCTCGGGGTCGGCCATGACGATGTTGCCGCCGATCAGCGGTGGGTCCGGCTCGACCCGCAGCAGCCGGGTCGCCCCGAGGGCCGTGAGCCGGTCGCACTCCGCCTCGAGCGCCGCCAT
>NZ_DASXJD010000220.1:0-19221 GCF_036497585.1 Actinomycetospora sp.
ATGCCGAACGGGCGCAGCGACCGGTTCTCGAAGTACTTCGTCAGGAAGCGCACCGAGAGGTAGGCGCCGACGAAGGAGAGCAGGCTGCCCACGAGGATCTGGGGTCGGACCCCGTCGCCGAGCGGGCCGGCGAGGTCGCCGAGCTTGAGGACGCCGGCGGCGAGGATGACCGGGGTCGAGAGCAGGAACGAGAAGCGGGCCGCGTCCTCGTGGGACAGGCCGCGCAGCAGCCCGGTTGCCATCGTGACCCCGGAGCGCGAGATGCCCGGGCACAATGCCGCGATCTGGGCCGCGCCGATCCCGACCGCCCGCAGCATCGGCATCCGACCCAGTCGCTCGTCCGAGGCGTCCCCCGTCACGGTGGTGGAGCTCCCGACGCTCAGCGTGACGGTCCGGGCGGCGGGGTCCACGTCCTCGCGGCCCCTGGCTGGTGCCGAAACTGCCTCGGTGGGCCGCGCGGGGGTCGTCGCGCGGCGACGCAGCATCTCCGCCCCGAGCAGGATCACACCGTTGATCACGAGGAACACGGCGGTGGGTACGGGTCGGGAGAGGACGGTGCGGAAGGTGTGCTCGAGCAGCAGTCCGACGATCCCGACGGGGATCGTGCCGAGCACCAGCAGCCAGCCCAGCCGCTGGTCGGAGGTCCTGACCTCGCGGCGCACGATGCTGGTGACCAGGCCGCGGGTGATGCGGACCCAGTCGCGCCAGAAGAAGACCAGCAGCGCCAACGCCGTCGCGACGTGCAGCCCGACGATGAACGCGAGGTAGGGCGACTCCGGTGCTGAGACGTCGAGGTCCTGGGCCCAGCTGCCGCCCACGACGGCGGGGAGCAGCACGCTGTGGCCGAGGCTGGAGACGGGGAACAGCTCGGCAACGCCCTGCATAGCGCCGATGACGATCGCCTCGAGCCAGCTCAACTGATGCACGACGGGGGCTCCTGAAACGGGGGTCGAGCACGGGCGATCGCACGGGTGGGGCCAACCGCGTCGCTCGCCGGAGGGGCAGGGGTGACGACGGATGCGATCGTGTCCGGACCCCGTGTGACGATGATGAGAACCGCCCTGCTCGGTGAGGGGTTCACCGCAGCGATGCGAGGAGGTCGTTCAGCGCGGCGGTCTCGGCGGCCGGGTCCGGGCTGCTCGCGCGGAGTGTTTTGAGCACCGTGTCGACCTTGCCGTCGACGCGGGTCCAGGCGGCCGAGTCACGGGCCTGCAGCCGACCCTGCGCCTGGTCCCACGCGGTCTCGAGGTCGTCGACCCGGGAGGTGGCGCCGGCCTGGTCGCCGCGTTCGAGCAGCCCCAGGGTGTCCTGGGTGATGGTGCGGAAGCTCGAGAGGTCCCCGAGCGTGGCGTTCGGGCCGGCGACGACGGCAGCCGGAGCGCCGGGCGCTGTGGCCGCGGTGGGTGCCGTGGCCCCGGAGTCCTGGGCCAGGGCGTTTACCCGCGCCGCGTAGCCCACGCCGCCCAGCACGAGCAGCACCCCGACGACTGCGGCGGTCTGGACCAGCCCATGGCGGGACGAGTCGTCCCGCCCCGCTCCCGGCGAGGTCACCGGCCGGTCGTCGTCGTCGTCGATGACGTCGACCCGGCTCAGCTGCAGGTAGACGACGGCGCCGAGGATCGCCACCAGGAACACGATGCTGGTGACGGTGGTGCCGATCCCGAGGCCGCCCTGGTCGACGGGTTGGGCGAGCAGGTCACCCAGCGAGGCACCCAGAGGACGGGTCAGCACGTAGATGATCCAGAACGACAGGACGGGGTGCAGCCCCAGCCGCCAGCCGAGCGCGATGACGGCGACCACGGCGATCACCACGAGCGCCGAGACGACGTAGCCCAGGCTCAGCGCCTGGCCCATGAGGTCCCCGGTGGCGGTTCCCAGCGCGAAGGTCACGAAGATCGCGAGCCAGTAGAACGTCTCGCGGCGGCGGGTCACGATCGAGTGGATAGACAGCGTGCCCTCGGAGCGGTACCAGGCCAGGAACACGACCGCGAGCGCGATCCCGAAGACCACTGAGCTCAGCTGCAGCGGCACCCCGAGGTTGTCGGTGAGGTTGTCGGTGACCAACGTCCCGAACACGCTCACCAAGGTGACCGTCGCCCAGTACAGCCCGGGGACGTATCCGGCGGACCGAATCTGGAGCGCCAGGACGATCGCGAGCAGGAGACCGGTCAGGATCGAGGTTCCGGTCAGGCCGAATCCGAGGTCGGCGTTCAGGAAGTCGGCGGCGGTCTCGCCGACGGTGGTGCACAGGACCTTGATCAGCCAGAACCAGAGGGTGACTTCCGGCACCTTGTTGAGCAACGTGCGCGACGTGGGCGCCGCGTGCTGGGGAGACATGGCGGAGAAGCATCCGAATCGCCGATGTAGAGACGATGTGACTACGGCACGTCGTCGTCGCCGCCCGGAAGAAGTTGGTTGCGATCATCGATGCCACATCGACCTCCGCTCATCATCGGAGCCCGGTGATCCCGCTACACACGGCGCGGACCCGGTGTCCGCACGATCCTGCCGCGGGCGACGAGTTCGAGGACGACGGCGACGGCGACGGTCTCCGCGGCGAGGAGCCCGATCAGGACGAGGACCTGCGCGGCCGCGGCCTGGACCGGGTCGCCACTGCCGATGAGGACGCCGACGAAGGCGCCGGGCAGGGTGACCAGGCCGACCGTGCGGGTCTGGTCCATGGGGGGCACGAGCGCCTGGGTCGCCGCGGGCCGGCACACGATCATCGCGGCGTCGCGGCGGTGTCCGCCGAGGGCGAGGGCGCCCTCGTACTGGTCCCGTTGCGCCTCGAGGTCGTCGAGGGCCCGGCGCCCACCCAGCGACGTGGCAGTCATCGCCCCGCCGATGACGATGCCCGCGACGGGGACGACCGCGATGCCCGTGAGGGGCACGGCCCCGCTGACGAGGACGAGCGCGACGACCGGCAGCACCCCGGCGCCGATGGCGGCGGCCGCGAGGAACCCGCTGCGGTCACGGGTCATCCGCCGCGCCGAGGTCACGGAGGCGACGCCGAGCATGAGGAGCACGAACGCGACGGTCAGCCACCACGAGCGCACGACGGCGACGATGATCGTCGCGACCGCGGCCAGCTGGAGCACCGCGCGGACCGAGGCTGTGGCGAGTGCTCTGGAGATCCCGAAGCGTCCCAGCAGCGACACCGTCACGGCAATGCCGACGAGCACCACGAGGGCGACCGCGAGGCCCCAGCCGAGGGTGACCGACGCGCCGTTCATCGGTCCTCCCACCACGAGCGGCTCACGGGCGGGTGCGTCCCCCGACCGAGGTCATGACGGGCTCCGGCCGAGCCGTGGATCCGGTCCGTTCGCTCGGATCGTCCCCGGGCCGGGGCGGTCGGGGCTCGGTGTGGCCGAGCACGATCCCGACGACGACCGCGACCGCGGCGGCGAGGGCGGCGGTGAGCGAGAGCGGCGTGACGACGACGTGCTCGCCGAACCACGCGACCCCGGCGAGCAGGCCGACCACCGGGTCGATCACCACGATCACCGACACGGCCGCGGCGACCGCCCGGGCACGGCGCAACGCGTCCTGGCTCAGCAGCACCGAGAGCGGTCCGACGACGACGGCGGTCCACAGCGCCGGGTGCCCGAGCGGCACGGTCCACCCGGACGCGAGCTCGGCGCCCACGGTCTTGAGGGCCACCGCGGTGACGCCGTATCCGAGCCCGGTCGCGACCGAGAGCGCGATCCCGGTCGTCGCGGTGAGTCGCGCCCGCAGTGTCGCGCCCGCGAGGAGCGCGAGCGTGATGCCGGCCAGGACGACGACCGAGCTCGCCGATGGCGTGACGGTGACGGCGGCACTGGTGGGCGAGAGCGCGACGAGCACGGTGGCGAGGCCGAGCGTCGTCAGGACCATGCCCGTCCATCGGCGCGGGGTGGGTCGTCGTCGCAGGAGGAGTGACTCCGCGAGGGTGGTGACGACGATGCTCGCCACCATGGTGGTCTGCACGACGATCAGCGGGCCGGTCGACAGTGCGAGGAACTGCAGGCCGAGCCCGGCGACCGACGCGATCGTGCCTGCCCACCACCAGCGGCTGCGGACCAGGATCGCCACGAGGCCGCCGGGATCGGACGGGCCGGTCGGGGCGCCCATCCCGCGCCGTTGCGCGACGGTGGCGCAGCCGAGCAGGGTCGCGGCCGCCACGGCGCAGAGCACGGCGAGGGAGGAGCTGCTCATCGTCACCGGGCGTCGAGCCGGGCGGGGGAGGTGAGCCGGGGCATCAGGACGCCCTGGACGACGGCGGCCGGGTCGGCCCCTCCCGGCCACCACCTCTGGTGTCGGCGTTCGGGCTCGCCGACCACGTCGTCCACGGCCGCGGCGAGCTCGCGGGCGTCACGGGGCCACGGCGCGATGCCTGCGGCGACCAGGACCCGGGCGTTGGCGTGCCCGTGCCCGGCGATCGGCAGGTAGGTGATGGCGGGCAGCCCGAGGGCGAGTGCCTCGGTCAGCGAGAGCCCGCCGGCGTTGTGCACGAGCACGTCCGAGGCACCCATGAGGTCGCTGACGTCATCGCGCCATCCAAGTGCGACGACCCGCGGGTCGCGTCCGAGTCGCCGGCGCAGCCGGGCGTTGCGCCCGCAGAGCACGACCACCCGCAGGTGCGGGTGAGCGAGGAGGTCCCGCACGGTCCGGGGCACGTCGCCCATGCCCAGCGACCCGGCACTGATCAGGGCCACCGGTGCGGCCCGGGGCAGACCGAGCTCGTCGCGGACGTCCTCCCGGGGGCGCTGCGCCCTCGTGAAGGTGGGCGCACAGAGCGGCCCGGTGGCGCGGGCGTCGACGCCGTAGCGGCGCGCGTCGAGGGCTGTGGCGCGGGTGACCACGAGGTGGTGGTCGACCGCGGGATGGCACCAGGTCGCGTGGGCGGCCGGGTCGGTCAGGTAGGTCATCGTCGGCACCGCGATCCGGCCCTGCTCGCGGAGCGCGCCGAGGGTCTGGCCGGCCAGGGGGTAGGTGGTGACCACGACGTCCGCGCCGCGGGCCCAGCGCTCGACCTCGGCCTCCGCCCAGCGGCACACCGCGTCCGCGGTCCGTCGCAGCGGGCCGTCGTGCTCGAGTCCGTGGAAGAGCGAGTCGAACAGCGCCGGCGCGTACTGGACCGTGGGCTGGTAGAGATCCCGCAGGACCCCGCGGGCAACCCGGGGCAGCGCGTCGAGATAGTCGCGCACCTCGACCTGCACGCCGCGCGCGCTCAGTCGGCGGCCGAGCTCCCGGGCGGCCCCTTCGTGGCCCTGGCCCACCGTGGCGCTGACGACGAGCACCCGACCCCCCGGTGCGGGGGCGTCGCGGGGCGCCTCGTCGCGGCGGGGGAGGCCCGCTACGACGAGCGGGACGAGCCGATCGAGCGACGCGTCACGGTTTGACGCGATCGACAGGGACACGGTGTGGCCTCCGAGGTGCCCGGCGGGCGGGCGGGGGTTCGGGGTGGACTCTCCCGAGCGTGATCGCCGGGAGTGAAGCGAGGACGTACGGCGGGTCGGAGCTGGGTAAGAGGACGGTGCCGTGCTCGGCCAGCGGGCCGATCCGCAGGCCGGACTCCTCCCAGATCCCGAGCAGGCCGGGGAGGGCCGCGGCGGTGGCCCACCACGAGCCGGGTGCCGAGCAGGTGTCCGCGTCGTGCAGCAGCACGGTTCCCCCGCCTTGGTGCACGCGCAGCACGGCACGCCGGACCGAGTCGGGCGTCGCCCGCCTGGTCCAGTCGCGCCCCCACGCGGTCCAGAGCACGGGTCTCATTCCGAGCTCGTGGGCGGCGCGCAGAGCCGCGGTCGAGGCGACCCCGTAGGGCGGGCGGTACCAGCGTGGCGCGGCCCCGGCGAGGTCGCCGACGAGGCCGTGGGCACGGCGGAGGTCCTCACGCACCTCGCGGGGAGTTCGGCAGATCAGCAACCGGTGGTGCCAGCCGTGCACGGCGAGCTCGTGACCGCGGGCCACCATCTCGTGCCCGAGCGGCACATCCCTGGCCAACGAGGAGCCGAGCAGGAAGAACGTCGCCCGGACGTCGTGGTCGGCGAGCACATCGAGGACGCGCGGGGTCGACAGGCGCTGGGGGCCGTCGTCGAACGTCAGGGCCACGTGATCGGCCTCGCCGCGTCCGGCGTAGCTGGGCACCAGTGCCCGCCGCAGCGGACCGATCGCCCCCAGGGCGGGACCCGCGTTGGCCAACACGGCGGCGGCCGCGGCGGCTCCTGCGAGGGTCGGGCCCGCAGAGCGCCGAGCTGGTCCGGACATGGCACGTACGGTGCCCGCCGCACCGTGAGAGGCCGATGAACGGCGCCGAGGCCGGGCCCGACCGTCCGGGACTCCGCAGGATCCCGTTCGGGTCTCACGACGCCGGCGCGGTGGACCCACGGCCCGTCGGGGCCCGACCTCGAGCGCGACCACCGCGCCGACGACGGCGAGCAGCGCGACCAGGGAGACCACCCGCCGGGGCGCCACGCGTCGTCGGCCACCACGAGGACCAGCACGCCCACCCCCGACGCGGCGGCGGTGCTGGTGTGGGTGCACGGCGGCGCATGGGTCGGTGGTTCCGACCTCGGCTCGGCGGCGACCCTCAGCCGCTGGGCGACGCCCTCGTCGGCGTCCGGAGCAGGTCGTGCCGCGAGGCGTACCGCACCGCTGGTGCGCGGCGGCGTGCCCGAGACGCCAGGCTCACGACTCATGCCACGCGGACTCGGACGAGCAACGGCGTCGCAACGTTTCCACTGGTCAGCACGTGGTGCCCCCGGCAGGATTCGAACCTGCGCTCCCGCCTCCGGAGGGCGGTGCTCTATCCCCTGAGCTACGGGGGCGGTACCGGGTGGGAGCCTAACCCATCGGCCGTGATCGTCCGGCGGCGGGCCGTGTCAGGAGGGTTCATCCTGACGTCGGGTGTCAGCGGGATCCTCGCCGGCACCCGGCCCCGACCACGCCGGTCGTCGGGTGGTCACTGCAGACGGGCGAAGACCCCTGGGCAGCGGTTCGCCCGCGCACTACCGTCCGGCGGCGTGACCGGGACCGGACTGTCCTCGGGCGAGGGCCGGCTGCGGCGGATCGAGTTGGTGACCGACACCGCCCTGGCCCACCTCGCCGTCGAGGACCTGTTGGACGAGCTGCTCGAGCGGGTGCGCTCCCTCCTGCACGCCGACACCGCGGCCGTCCTCCTGCTCGACCCGTCGTCGAGCTTCCTGGTGGCGACCGCCGCCCGGGGGATCGAGGAGGAGGTCCGGCAGGGCGTGCGCATCCCCCTCGGGAAGGGGTTCGCGGGGCGGATCGCCGCGGAACGGCGGCCGGTCATCATCGAACAGGTCGACCACTCCAACGTGCTCAACCCGATCCTGCGGGAGAAGGCGATCCGCTCGCTGCTGGGCGTCCCGCTGATCGCCGAAGGAGCGGTCCTCGGGGTCCTGCACGTCGGCACGCTCACCACGCGGACGTTCGTCGACGAGGACGTCGAGGTGCTCCAACTCGCGGCCGACCGGATCGCGTCGATGACGAGGACCCACCTGAACCAGCTGGACCGGGCGGCCGCGGCCGCGCTGCAGCGCAGTCTGATGCCGGGGAAGTTGCCCACGACGGCCGGGCTGGAGTTCGCGGCGCGATACATCCCCGGCGACGCCGGGGGCCTCGGCGGGGACTGGTACGACGTGTTCACCCTGCCCTCGGGCCGGCTGGGGGTGGTCATCGGTGACGTCGTCGGACGGGGGCTGCAGGCTGCCGTCGTCATGGGCAGGCTGCGCAGCGCGCTGCGGGCGTTCGCCCTCGAGGAGGACGACCCCGCGGAGGTCCTCGAACGGCTGGACGGGAACGTGCAGCACTTCGAGGACGGCGTCATGGCCACGGTGCTGTACGCGATCTTCGAGCCGTCGATGGACCGGGTCACGCTGTCGACGGCCGGACACCTCCCGCCGATCGTGGCGACGCCGGAGCACGGCGCCGCCCTGGTGCAGGTGCCGGTCGATCTCCCGATGGGGGTCTCGGTCGGTCCGCCCCGCCGCACCACGGTCGTCGACCTCCCGCCGGGCGGGCTCCTGTTCCTGTACACCGACGGGCTCGTCGAGCGTCGGAAGAGTTCCCTCGACGTGGGCCTGGAGCTGCTGGTCGGGACAGTGACCGTCGACGAGGCCGAGTCGGTGTGCACCAGGGTCCTCGGCCGGCTGGTCGGCAGCGACCACGTCGCCGACGACGTCGCGATGCTCGTCGCCCGCCGCCTCCCCACCGACCGGGTGGTGCCGCTCGACGTCGTGCTGCCGGCGACGCCGCGCGCGCTGGGCGACGTGCGGTCCGCGCTGCGCCGATGGCTGGGGGCCGCGGACGCACCCCCGGAGGCGACCGCCGACATGCTCGTCGCGTCCAGCGAGGCCTGCTCGAACGTCGTCGAGCACGCCTACGGACCGGGTGGCGGGACCATGGCGGTCCACGCGGCGCGCGAGGGGGACGAGGTCACGGTGACGGTGCGTGACAACGGCCAGTGGCGGTCGGCGCGCGGCGAGGGCCGGGGGCGGGGCACCACGCTGATGCGGCAGTGCTGCGACGAGGTCGACGTGACCACCGGCGTGGCCGGCACGACGGTCACCCTGCAGCGCCGGCTGGTGGGGGAGGCGGGATGACGAAGGCGACGGTGCTGGTCCGCCCGGACCGTTCGCGGGTGCACATCGATCTCTCCGGGGAGATCGACCTGGAGAACGCGACGACGGTCGAGGAACAGCTGTCGGCCGCGATCCCGAACCACATGACGTCGGTGACCCTCGACGTGTCGGCCGTGGAGTTCATCGACAGCATCGGTCTGCGCATCCTGTTCGCCCTCGCCGCGCGCCTCGAGGTGCTGCAGATCGAGCTGCGGGTGATCGCCGGGGTCGGGACCCTGGTGCGCCGCGTCCTCGAGCTGTCGGGGTTCCAGGCCATCATCGAGCTCGAACCGCACGGCCCGACGGCGCCGTAGCCCGACCGGGGCCGTCACCCCGGCAGCGGCGCCGCTCCCCGCTGGGCCAGCAGCTGCGTCATCGTGTCCACCTCGGCGGTCTGCGACGCGACCATCGAGCGGGCCAGCTGCACGACGACGTCCACCTGCCCGCGCGACGCCTCCTCCTGCATCATCGACAGCCCGCCCAGGTGGTGGCGCAGCATCAGCTGCAGGAACGCGACGTCCATCGGGGCCCCGGTCTGCGACCGGAACCGCGCCAGATCCGCGTCCGAGGCCATTCCCGGCATCTGCGCCATCGGCATCCCCATCCAGGCCATGTACTGCCCGGGCGCGGCCTCGGTCGGCAGGCCCCACAGCCGCAGCCAGCCCTGCATCATCCCGAGCTGCTGGTTCTGCGTGGACTCGATGTCGAACGCCAGCTGGCGCAGCGCCGGGTCGGTGGTGTTCGAGCGCTCCCATACCGCCATCTGCACGGCCTGCGCGTGGTGCACCGTCATGTCCTGCAGGAACCCGGTGTCGATCGCGCCCGGCGGCGGCCCGTACGACGGCGCCGTCCGCTGGCCCAGCACGACCCCGCCCAGCCCGCCCGCGAGCAGCAGCACCAGCACGGCGCCGCCGACGACGACCGCGCGCGCCCAGCCGGGGCTGCGCGACCACCAGCCGCCACCCCCGCCGTCGTCGGGCTCGTCCACGTCCGGAGGTCCCGGCGGCGAGGTCACCTCGGCGGCGCTCACCCGGTACCGCCCATCCCGCCGGCCCCGGACGTGCCCTGGTAGGTCATGGGCAGCGCGTTCTTCGGGTACGGCGGCGGGTCGAACGGCGGCGGGTTCTGCGGGTCGAAGTAGCCCGGCCCGAGGGCGTCACAGCTGGCGCCGACCTCGGGGTAGGTGTTCGGGTTGCCGCGTAGCGAGGTGATGAACTCGTCGACCCGCGGGTCGGCCGCGTCGGCCAGCTTGAGCTGGTGCCCCCAGGACTGCAGCGAGATCGGCTGGTCGAGCCCGGGGTAGGGCGAGATCATCATCTGGTTCTGGCCGCGGACCTTGGCCGTCAGCGAGTCCAGCGTCGAGCCGGAGATCCGCGCCGGGTCGTAGGCGATCCACACCGCGCCGTGCTCGAGCGCGTGCACCATGTTCTCGTTGCGCACCGCCTCCGGGTAGACCTGCCCGTTGCAGGCCGCCCAGTAGCCGTCGTGCGGGCCGCCGTAGGGCGGGGTCTTGTCGTAGGCGACGCGTTGCTGCGGCGTCACGTGGTGCTGCCCCTGGTAGGCCGTCGTCGCGATCCCGGGGATGGCGAGCGAGGGGTCCTTGTTGCTGTCCGAGGGACGCCACGGGCCGACCTGCGAGTCCCGCGCGAGCAGGAAGTACCCGATGCCGCCGATGAGGGCGAGCACGACGACGGTCGCGCCGATCGCGAGCCACGGCACCTGGCGACGGGGCGGGGCGCCGCGTCCCGACGAGGAGCCGCGCCGCGCCCCGGCGACCGGGTTCTTCCCCCGCTGCGGCGGCCGGCCGCCGCGGGGCGGCGGTCCGCCGTGGCGTCGGGAGGTCCCGTGCGGAGGTCGTCGGGGCGTCCCGGTGGAGTGTCCACTCGCCATGGTCGCGGAGTGTAGGGATGAGCCGAGCGCGCCCATGCCCTGCCCTGGACGGGCTACCGGGGTGACGGCCGACCGCCCGCCGCATCGTCCCGACCGCGTGGCTCCCTAGACTCGGACACCGTGACACCCGCTGCCCTCGCCGATCTCCTGCACGCCGTCGCCGTCGACGTGCTGACCGAGCGTGGGCTGGACACGGCGGCCCTGCCCGACGAGGTCACCGTCGAGCGGCCGCGCAACCCCGAGCACGGCGACTACGCGACCAACCTCGCGCTGCGCAGCGCCAAGAAGGCCGGCGTCAAGCCGGCCGAGCTCGCCGACTGGCTGGCCACCCGCCTGTCGGACACCAGCGCGATCGCCAGTGCCGAGGTGGCGGGCCCGGGCTTCCTCAACCTCCGCCTGGCCGCCGACGCGCAGGCCGGCATCGTCGCCGACGTCCTCGCGCAGGGTGACGGGTACGGCCACACCGACGCGCTCACCGGGCAGACGATCAACCTCGAGTTCGTCTCCGCGAACCCCACCGGGCCGATCCACCTGGGCGGCACCCGCTGGGCGGCGGTCGGTGACGCGCTCGGCCGGGTCCTCGAGGCCCAGGGCGCCGCGGTGGTCCGCGAGTACTACGTCAACGACGCGGGGGCCCAGATCGACCGGTTCGCCGAGTCGCTCATCGCGGCCGCCGAGGGCCGCCCGGTTCCCGACGACGGGTACGGCGGCGCGTACGTCGCCGAGGTGGCGGCCAAGGTCGTCGAGACCGAGCCCGGCGTGCTCGACCAGCCGGGGCCCGAGAAGCTGGCCGCGTTCAAGCGGATCGGCGTCGAGGTGATGCTCGACGAGATGCGGGCCTCGCTCGAGTCGTTCGGCACCCACTTCGACGTCTGGTCCTCCGAGCTCGCGCTGCACTCCTCGGGCGCGGTCGAGGAGTCGGTGCAGAAGCTGAAGGACGACGGCGCGCTCTACTTCGCCGACGGCGCCTGGTGGCTGCGCTCCACCGACCACGGCGACGACAAGGACCGCGTCGTCATCAAGTCCGACGGCCGACCCGCCTACATCGCCGGGGACATCGCCTACTACCGCGACAAGCGGGCCCGCGGCGCCGACCTCGCCATCTACATGCTCGGCGCCGACCACCACGGCTACATCCACCGCCTCAAAGCGGTCGCGGCCGCGTTCGGGGACGACCCGGACCGCGTCGAGGTGCTCATCGGGCAGCTGGTGAACCTGCTGCGCGACGGCGAGCCGGTGAAGATGTCGAAGCGCGCGGGCACGATCATCACGCTCGAGGACCTCGTCGACGCCGTCGGCGTGGACGCCGCCCGGTACACGCTGACGCGTTCGAGCGTGGACCAGGTGCTGGACATCGACCTGGACCTCATCAGCCGGCGCACCAACGAGAACCCGGTGTTCTACGTGCAGTACGCCCACGCCCGGCTCTCCGCGCTGGCCCGCAACGCCGCCGAGCTGGGCGTGAGCAGCGCGGACCCGGACCTCGGCCTGCTGACCCACCCCCGCGAGGGCGACCTCATCCGGACCCTCGGGGAGTTCCCGCGGGTGCTCTCGTCGGCCGCGGCGCTGCGCGAGCCGCACCGTGTCGCGCGCTTCCTCGAGGAGCTCGCCGGCACCTACCACCGCTTCTACGACACCTGCCGGGTGCTGCCCCAGGGCGACCAGGCACCTGACGCCGTCCACACGGCGCGCCTGGCCCTCTGCGACGCGGCACGCACCGTGCTCGCCTCCGGGCTGGGCCTGCTGGGTGTCTCCGCCCCGAGCCGGATGTAGCCGAACCCCCCGATGTGAGCTGATCTCCAGATGACCCGCGCCCACCCTGCCGGGCCCCGTCACGCCGACGTCCTGCCCGCCCACGACGCCCCCGGCCCCGTCCCCCGCGACGGCGCCGCGCTCGACGCGCTGCCGCCCGCGGTCTGGCCGCGCCACGCGACGCGTGGAGATGACGGCGTCGTGCGGCTCGCCGGCGTCGACGCCCGCGACCTCGCCGAACGCCACGCGACGCCGCTGTTCGTCGTCGACGAGACCGACTTCCGCTCGCGCTGCCGCGACCACGCCGAGGCGTTCGGCGACCCTGCACTGGTGCACTACGCGGCCAAGGCGTTCCTGTGCACCGAGGTGGCCCGCTGGGTCGCCGACGAGGGCCTCGGGCTCGACGTGTGCAGCGAGGGCGAGCTGGCGACGGCGCTGCGGGCCGGGTTCCCGGCCGATCGGATCGCGGTGCACGGCAACAACAAGTCGCCCGCCGAGCTCGAGGCGGCCCTCGACGCCGGGGTCGGCAAGGTCGTGCTCGACTCGTTCGCCGAGGTCGCGCGGCTCGACGAGGCCGCGCGCCGCCGGGGCACCGTCGCCGACGTCATGGTCCGCGTGACCGTCGGCGTCGAGGCGCACACCCACGAGTTCATCGCCACCGCGCACGAGGACCAGAAGTTCGGGTTCTCGCTGGCCGGGGGCGACGCCGCGGAGGCGGTGCGCCGGGTGCTGAAGTCGGCCCACCTGCGCCTGGTCGGGCTGCACAGCCACATCGGCTCGCAGATCTTCGACTCGGGTGGCTTCGAGCTCGCGGCACGGCGGGTGGTCGGGCTCCTCGCCGAGATCCGGGCCGAGCACGGGGAGCGCGCCGACGACGCCTCGGCGCTCGTCGACCTCGGCGGCGGCATGGGCATCGCCTACACCACGGCCGACCAGCCGCGCTCGGCGTCGTGGCTCGCGGACGAGCTGCGCGCGATCGTGCACCGCGAGTGCGAGCGCGCCGGGATCCCCGTGCCGCGCATCGCTGTCGAACCCGGCCGCGCCATCGCCGGCCCGGGCACCGTCACGCTCTACACCGTCGGCACCATCAAGGACGTCGAGCTCGGCGGGGGAGCGCGGCGGCGCTACGTCAGCGTGGACGGCGGGATGAGCGACAACATCCGCACCGCGCTCTACGACGCGTCCTACGACTGCCGCCTGGTCTCGCGCTCCGCCGTGCCCGCCGACACCGCGGGCGCCGACGCGGGCGGCAGCGGGGTCCCGACGCTGTGCCGCGTGGTCGGCAAGCACTGCGAGTCCGGCGACGTCGTCGTCCGCGACTGCTGGCTGCCCGCCGACCTCGCGCCGGGCGACCTGATCGCGGTCGCCGCGACCGGCGCCTACTGCTACGCGATGGCCAGCGCGTACAACAAGGTGCCGCGGCCCGCCGTCGTCGCCGTGGCCGACGGGGCCGACCGCACCATGCTGCGGCGGGAGACCCTCGACGACCTCGTCCGGCTGGAGGTGTGAGTGAACGACGTGCCGAAGGACCGGATCAAGGTCGCGCTGCTCGGCTGCGGCGTGGTCGGCTCGCAGGTGGTGCGCCTGCTGCGTGAGGACGCCGAGGAGCTGGCAGCCCGGGTGGGGGCGCCGGTCGAGCTGGCCGGCATCGCGGTGCGTCGCCCTCAGCGCCACCGCGACGTGCCGGCCGATCTGCTGACGACCGACGCGGCCGGGCTCGTCGCGCGCCCGGACGTCGACGTCGTCGTCGAGCTCATGGGCGGCCTGGAGCCGGCGCGGGACCTGCTGCTCGATGCGCTCAAGGCAGGCCGCTCGGTGGTCAGCGCGAACAAGGCGCTGCTCGCCGAGGAGGGCGAGGCCCTCGCCACCGCGGCGCGGGACTCCGGCGCCGACCTCTACTACGAGGCCTCCGTCGCCGGGGCGATCCCGCTGCTGCGCCCGATCCAGCAGTCGCTGGCCGGGGACCGCATCCGCCGCGTCGCGGGCATCGTCAACGGCACCACGAACTTCATCCTCTCGGCCATGGAGTCCACGGGCGCGGGCTACGCCGACGCCCTCGAGGAGGCCGGCCGGCTGGGCTACGCCGAGGCGGACCCGACGGCGGACGTCGACGGCTACGACGCCGCGTCCAAGGCGGCGATCCTCGCGAGCCTCGCCTTCCACACCCGCGTGACCGCCTCGGACGTGCACCGCGAGGGCATCCGCGAGGTCACCGCCGCCGACATCGCCTCCGCCCGCTCCCTGGGCTGCACGGTGAAGCTGCTCGCCATCTGCGAGCAGGTCCCCGGCGGGAACGGCGCGGCCGGCGACGTCGTCTCGGCCCGGGTCTACCCCGCGATGATCCCGAAATCGCACCCGCTGGCCTCGGTCTCCGGGGCCTTCAACGCGGTGTTCGTCGAGGCCGACGCGGCCGGCCCGTTGATGTTCTACGGCCAGGGCGCGGGCGGTCCGCAGACCGCGAGCGCCGTGCTCGGTGACCTCGTCGCGGCCGCGCGCAACAAGGTCATCGGTGGCCGCGGCCCGCGGGACACCGCCTACGCCCACCTTCCCATCCAGCCGATCGGCGAGGTCCGCACCCGCTACCACGTCAACGTCGACGTCCACGACCGCGCCGGGGTGCTCGCCGCGGTCGCGTCGGTGTTCGCCGAGCACGGCGTGTCGATCGCGACGGTCAAGCAGGAGGGCGGCCGGGAGGCCGCGGACTCCGGACCCGGGGATGACGAGGATCATGGCGGTGGGCGGGGGACGGACGCCACACTGGTCGTCGTGACCCACGAGGCCCCGGACGCGGCCCTGCGGGCCACCGTCGACGCCCTCTCGGGGCTCGAGTCGGTCCGCGGCGTGGCCAGCGTGCTGCGGGTGGAGGGTCTCGGACGCCCCGTGCACGCCCTCGGAGGAGCCCAGTGACCGCCGTACTCGGCCCGCGCAGTGCCCGTGTCGAGTGGCCGGGGGTCATCCGCGCCTACCGCGACCGGATGCCGCTGGTGAAGGACGGCTGGGACGTCGTCACCCTCCGCGAGGGCGGCACGCCGCTGCTCCCGGCCCCGCACCTGTCCTCGCTCACCGGCTGCGAGGTCCACCTCAAGATCGAGGGCGCGAACCCGACGGGCTCGTTCAAGGACCGCGGCATGACGGTCGCCATGACCGAGGCGGCCGCGGGCGGCGCCAAGGCCGTGATCTGCGCGTCCACCGGCAACACCTCGGCCTCGGCCGCCGCGTACGCCGCGCGCACCGACATGACCTGCGCGGTCCTCGTCCCGCAGGGCAAGATCGCGCTCGGCAAGCTCGCGCAGGCCACCGCCCACGGCGCACGGATCCTGCAGCTCGAGGGCAACTTCGACGCCTGCCTCGAGCTGGCCCGCAAGGCGGCCGAGGAGCACCCGATCGCGCTGGTCAACTCGGTGAACCCGGCGCGCATCGAGGGCCAGAAGACGGCGTCGTTCGAGATCTGCGACCAGCTCGGCCGCGCGCCGGACCTGCACGTGCTGCCCGTCGGCAACGCCGGCAACATCACCGCCTACTGGCGCGGCTACGTCGAGTACCACCACGACGGCGTCGTCGAGACCACGCCCGAGATGCACGGCGTGCAGGCCGCGGGGGCCGCGCCGCTGGTGGACGGAGCGCCGGTGCGCCAGCCGGAGACCGTCGCGACGGCGATCCGCATCGGCTCGCCCGCCTCCTGGGACGGCGCGATCGCGGCGCGCGACGAGTCCGGCGGCCGCATCACCAAGGTCGACGACGACGCGATCCTCGCCGCGTACCGCCTGCTCGCGGCCCGGGAGGGCGTGTTCGTGGAGCCGGCCTCGGCGGCCTCGGTCGCGGGGCTGCTGGCGCGGGCGGCGGCGGGGGAGCTCACCGCGGGCCGCCTCGTGGTGTGCACGGTGACCGGGCACGGGCTCAAGGACCCGGGCACCGCGCTCGCCGACGTGCCCGAGCCCGTCGTCGTCCCGGAACGCGTCGACGCGGTCGCCGACGCGCTCGGTCTCGGCTGATGGGCGCGGCGGTCCGCGTCCGTGTCCCCGCCACCTCGGCCAACCTCGGCCCCGGCTTCGACACGCTGGGCCTCGCGCTCGGCCTGCACGACGAGGTGGAGCTCACCGAGCTCGACGCCGGCCCGAGCGTCGTCGACGTGCACGGCGAGGGAGCCGGCCGGGTGCCGCGCGACGAGCGCCACCTCGTGCTCCGGGCCGCCTGCGCGACCTACGAGCTCGCCGGGGTCGCGCGCCCGCCGCTGCACCTGACCTGCCACAACGCCATCCCGCACAGCCGCGGGCTGGGGTCCTCGGCGTCCGCGGCGGTGGCGGGCATCGTCGCGGCCTGCGCGCTGCTGGGTCCCGGGAAGGCGCCGGACGACGCCGCCGTGCTCGACCTGGCGGCCCGCTTCGACGGCCACGCCGACAACGTCGCGGCCTGTCTGTACGGCGGCTTGGTCGTGACCTGGTGCGAGGGGGGATCGTTCCGGGGCGCGCGGCTCGCGACCCGTCCGGAGGTGGCGCCCGTCGCGTTCGTCTCCGAGCACTCCAGCTCGACCGAGGCCACCCGCGGGCTGCTGCCCGACCGCGTCCCGCACGCCGACGCGGCGTTCACCGCCGCCCGCTCGGCGCTGCTCGTGCACGCGCTGACCATCGCGCCGCAGCTGCTGCTCGCCGCCACCGAGGACCGCCTCCACCAGCCCTACCGGCGTCCCGCCTACCCGGCGACCGCCGGCCTGGTCGACGCGCTGCGCGGGGCGGGGGTGCCCGCGGTCGTCTCCGGCGCGGGCCCGACGGTGCTGGCGCTCACCACCGGGGAGGATCTCCCCGACGATCTCCCGACCAGCGGTTTCACCACCCTGCGGCTGCCGATCGACACCGAGGGCGCCGCGGTGACGGGCTGAGCGCGGACGTTGCCACGCCGGGGGCACCCGGTTGTTGCCGCGGGTCCCGGGTGGGTCTACCCTGGGCACCGACAGCGACCAGCGTGAATCCGCGCCGGTACCACGTCCTGGATTCTCCGGGATGGTCTTCCCCGCTCCGGTCCCGCCATCCGCCCGGTGGCGCAGGTGGGTCGGCGTTCACGGACGGCTCCACGCGTGGTCGTTGGCCCGTACGTTCCGCAGCGCATCGAGTTCCCGGGATTACCGAAGCCCCTATTTCGTGAGCCCTCGAACCCCGATCACTGCGGCGAATCCGCACGCATCACGAGACGTGCGGACACGTCCGCTGGCCCGGGCGGCACGGCCCGGACCGGTCAGGAAGGACTTGCGTGACCGAAACCGACGTCATCTCCTCCGATGTCGCCTCCTCGTCGGAGGCCCGGGGTGAGGACGCCCCGTCCTCCGGCTCCGGCGGCGCGGAGAAGCGCCGCCGCGGAGGCGTCTCCGGCATGGTGCTCGCAGAGCTGCGTGAGCTCGCCGGAACGCTCGGCGTCAGAGACACCACCGGCATGCGCCGGGGAGACCTGATCGCCGAGATCAAGAAGCGGCAGGCCGGGGGTGACGGCGCGGCCCAGCTCCCGCTCGGCGAGGAGCCCGGCCACGGCGGCGACCAGCCGGCCGGCGCGTCGGCCGCCGAGTCGGCCGACGACGAGGGCGCGGCCAAGCCCGCCCGCCGTCGCGCCACCCGCCGCAAGGCCGTGACCCCGGAGGACGACCCCGTCGCCCGCACCGCGACCCCGGAGACGGCGTCGTCGGTCGCGCAGGAGGTCACGGCCACCACCGACGCCCCCGCCACCGACGCCCCCGCCGCCGACGCGGCCGAGGCCGCCACGGCGAGTGCCCCGGCCCAGGAGGCGTCGTCCTCGGCGCCCGCCCAGCCCCGTCGCACCCGCCGCAGCGCCCGTCGCGACGCCGGGCCCGGAGCCACCTCAAACGAGGCCTCCACCGACGAGCCCGCCGGCTCCGTCGAGGCTCCCGCCGCCGCGTCCACCGAGGCGCCGGAGCGCCCCGCCCGTGAGGACGGTGGCCGGAACAACGGCCAGGGCCAGGGGAGCCAGGGCGGTCAGGGCCGGTCCGGCCAGGACGCCCCCGAGGACGACCAGGAGTCCGGGCGCGACGGCGACCGGGGCGGGCGCAACCGCAACCGCAACCGCAACGGTCAGGGCGGCCAGAACCAGGGCGGCCAGCAGGGCGGGCAGGGCTCCGACCAGGGCGGACGCAACCGCGACGGTGGCCAGCAGGGCGGCGGCCAGAACCGGGACGGCGGCCAGAACCGTGACGGCGGCCAGAACCGTGACGGCGGCCAGCAGGGCGGCCAGAACCAGAACCGCAACAACACCAACGACGACGACGAGGACGACGAGGACGGCGGCGGTCGCCGTCGCGGCCGTCGGTTCCGCGACCGTCGTCGCAACCGCGGAGAGCGCAGCCAGGGCGGTGGCCAGGGCGGCGGCGAGCCGGAGGTGCGCGAGGACGACGTCCTCATCCCGGTCGCCGGCATCCTCGACGTGCTCGACAACTACGCGTTCGTGCGCACCTCGGGCTACATGGCCGGCCCGAACGACGTCTACGTGTCGCTCTCGCTCGTGCGCAAGCACGGCCTGCGTCGTGGTGACGCCGTCACCGGCCAGGTCCGCCAGCAGCGCGAGAACGAGCAGAACCGGCAGAAGTTCAACCCGCTCGTGCGGGTCGACACCGTCAACGGGCTCGACCCCGAGACCGCCAAGCGCCGGCCCGAGTTCACCAAGCTCACCCCGCTCTACCCCAACGAGCGGCTGCGCCTCGAGACCGAGCCGCACCTGCTGTCCACCCGCGTGATCGACCTGGTCATGCCGGTCGGCAAGGGGCAGCGCGCCCTGATCGTGTCGCCGCCGAAGGCCGGCAAGACGATGGTGCTGCAGTCGATCGCGAACGCGATCACCACGAACAACCCCGAGGTCCACCTCATGGTCGTGCTCGTCGACGAGCGGCCGGAGGAGGTCACCGACATGCAGCGCACGGTGAAGGGCGAGGTCATCGCCTCGACCTTCGACCGGCCGCCGT
>NZ_DASXJD010000221.1:0-96326 GCF_036497585.1 Actinomycetospora sp.
CGCGCCGAGGGTGCCGTGCGGGTTCGCGCGGTCGACCGTCGTCATCACTCCACCTCGTTCAGGAGCCGCTCGATGCCCGCGACCGGGATCGAGAGCCAGTCGGGCCGGTGGTCGAGCTCGTAGCGCAGCTCGTAGACCGCCTTCTCGAGCTCGAAGATCGCGAGGAGCCGCATGATCGCGTCCTCCCCGGCCGGGAGCAGGTTCGGGTCGACGGTCTCGAGGTAGCCGCCGAGGAACTCGGCGCGGGCCCGCGCCTCCCAGTCCCCGGGCGGCTCGACCCGGCGCTGGATGCGGGACGCCGACGCGGCGTACGCGAACGAGCGCAGCATCCCGGCGACGTCGCGCAGCGGCGAGCGCTTGCGGCGCCGGTCGGCCAGCGAGCGCGCCGGCTCGCCCTCGAAGTCGATGACAGTCCAGTCGTCGTCCGCCCAGAGCGCCTGGCCGAGGTGGTAGTCGCCGTGCTGGCGGATCACGCGGCCGATCGCGCCGACCTGCGAGAGCATCATCAGCCGCTCGCGCACGTCCTGCTTGCGGCCCGCGATCGGCGCGAGCGCCGGGTCGTCTGGGAGCGCGCTGAAGATGCGCTCGATCTCCTCGTCGATCGTCGCGGTCAGGAGCCCGAGCGACTCCGTACTCGGCTCCTCGGGCGCGAACGCGGGATCATCGGCCTCCGAGCCGAGCACCGTGTGCATCTCGCCCGTCACCTGGCCGAGCCGGCCGAGCCGCCGCAGGAACCGGTCGGGGTCCTCGCCCAGCTCGTCGAGCGCGAGGTCGAAGCCGTCGATCCCGCCGGGGACGAAGGCCTGGAGCACGCCGAGCGTCGCCTCGAGCGGCCGGCCGACGTACTCGTACCAGCCGATCAGCGCCGGCGAGTTCCGGAAGCCGTGCTCGGTGAGGAACCGCATCAGCTCGAGCTCGGGGTTGATCCCCGCCTCGAGCCGGCGGTAGGCCTTGAAGATCAGCTCGTCGCCGAAGACGAGCGACGTGTTCGACTGCTCCGCCTCGATCGCGCGCATCGTCTCCGGATCGGGCTCGACGGTCGCGCCGGGGACGGTGGTGAACTCGACGGCGCCCTCGGCGCCCTGCTCGGTCGCGCCGGCGCCGATCAGCCGCACGATCTCGTAGGCGACGGCCGGGTCGCCGAGCACGTCGAGGGAGAGCCGCCCGTCCCGCTCGGCCCCGAGCACCTGGTAGACGTCGTGCATCCCGGTGTCGAAGCGCACCTCGACGAGCGCGAGCACGACCCGCTCCGTCGTCGACGGGAGGACGACCGTGTCGATGGGGTGCGCGCCGGTCACGTCCCGCGTCTTCGAGCCGAACCAGCGCTGGCCGGTGACGTGCTCGACCAGCTCCGCCTCGTCGAACGCGGTCGCGGTCACTCCGGTTTCTTCAGTTGGAACCAAAAGAATCCCCTCGGGCTGAGCGTCAGGAGATAGGGAAGGCGGCCGATGGCGGGGAAGCGCGAACGCCCGCTCATCTCTTCCGGGACCATACCGTCGAAGCGCGAGAGGTCGAGCTGGACGGCCTGGGCCGAGCGGGCGAGGTTGTGGACGCAGAGGACGGTGTCCTCCTCGTACTGGCGGATGTGCGCGAAGATGCGCGGGTTGTCGGATTCCAGCGGCTCGTAGGAACCGAGCCCGAAGACAGGGTGCTCCTTCCGGAGCGCGATGAAACGCTGGAGCCACCGGAGCAGCGAGGTCGGCGTGCGCAGCTGCTGCTCGACGTTCAGCGCCTGGTAGCCGTAGACGGGGTCCATCAGCGGCGGCAGGTAGAGCTGCGCGAAGTCGGCGCGTGAGAAGCCACCGTTGCGGTCGCCCGTCCACTGCATCGGCGTGCGGACGCCGTCCCGGTCGCCGAGGTAGACGTTGTCGCCCATCCCGATCTCGTCGCCGTAGTAGAGGACGGGCGAGCCGGGCAGCGAGAAGAGGATCGCGTGCATCAGCTCCATCTCGTCACGGCCCGCGTCGAGGAGCGGCGCGAGCCGCCGGCGGATCCCAAGGTTGAGCCGCATCCGCGGGTCCTTCGCGTACTCGGAGTACATGTAGTCGCGCTCCTCGTCGGTGACCATCTCGAGGGTCAGCTCGTCGTGGTTCCGCAGGAACAGGCCCCACTGGCAGTTGTCGGGGATCGGCGGCGTGCGCTCGAGGATCTCGTAGATCGGCGTCGCCTCCTCGCGGCGGTGCGCCATGAACATGCGCGGCATCACCGGGAAGTGGAACGCCATGTGGCACTCGTCCCCGCCCATCTCGGCGTCGCCGAAGTACTCCACGACGTCCGCGGGCCACTGGTTGGCCTCGGCGAGCAGGACCCGGCCCGGGTACTCGTCGTCGACGACCTTGCGCACCCGGCGCAGGAACGAGTGCGTCTCCGGCAGGTTCTCGCCGTTGGTGCCGTCGCGCTCGTAGAGGTACGGCACGGCGTCGAGGCGGAAGCCGTCGATGCCGAGGTCCAGCCAGAACCGGAGCGCGTCGATCATCGCCTCGCACACGGCGGGGTTGTCGAAGTTGAGGTCCGGCTGGTGGGAGAAGAAGCGGTGCCAGTAGAACTGGCCGCGCACCGAGTCGTAGGTCCAGTTCGACGACTCGGTGTCGACGAAGATGATCCGCGCCCCGGACCACCGGGTGTCGTCGTCGGACCAGACGTAGAAGTCGCCGTAGGGCCCCTCGGGGTCGCGCCGGGACTCCTGGAACCAGGAGTGCTGGTCGGACGTGTGGTTCATGACGAGGTCGGTGATCACGCGGATGCCGCGGGCGTGGGCCTGATCGAGGAACTCCACGAAGTCCTCGACGGTGCCGAACTCGCCCAGCACCTTGCGGTAGTCGCGGATGTCGTAGCCGCCGTCACGCAGCGGGGAGTCGTAGAACGGCGGCAGCCACAGGCAGTCGACCCCGAGCCAGGCGAGGTAGTCCAGCTTGTCGGTGAGGCCCGGCAGGTCCCCGAAGCCGTCGCGGTTGGAGTCGGCGAACGCCCGGACCAGCACCTCGTAGAAGACCGCGCGCTTGTACCAGCCCTCCTCGACGGGGAGCTCGCGGGCGGAGCGGAAGTCGTGTGACGAGGGTTCGGCGAGCGGGTCGGCGATCTCCTCGGGTCCGCGTGGCGCGGCGACGCTGCCGCTGGTGCTGGTGTCGGGCCCGCTCGCGCGGACCGCCCCGATCCCCTCGTTCATCAGGCGTCACGCTAGTGGTCAGCCCCCACCGGGCGTGCGGCCGGTCCCCTCCCCGCCGGGGGCGTCGTCGTCGGCTGCCGCGGCGTCGATGACCTGGCCCTCGATCACCCGGCCCCGCCACGGATCGCGCGCGGCGGCGGGCCCCCACGGGCCGTACCCGCCCGGCGCTCCGACGCCCACCACGGTGACCGACGGGCCCATGCGCGCGCTCCCGGCGCGGACGGCCCGGGCGGCGGCCCGGGGGGCGAGCGCCCGACGCACCGGCGGGACGAGCAGCACCATCGCGGCGACGGTGGAGATCAGGCCGGGCACGACGAGCAGGACCCCGGCGAGCGCCAGGTACATCCCGCCGGCCACCTCGGCCTCGGCCGGGCGGCCGGAGCGCACGGCTCGTCCGAGGTCCTCGAGCGAGCGCCGGCCCTCCCGCGTGAGCGCCCACGCACCCACCAGCGCGGAGACGACGAGCAGCCCCAGCAGGCCCAGCAGCCCGATCACGTGGCCCACCAGGACCAGGACCCAGATCTCGAGGGCGATGTAGGCCAGCAGGGCGACCAGGACGAGCACGGGGACCTCCAGGGTGTCTCACGGTGTCCAACGCCTGGCGGGGCCGGAAAGTGCCCGGGCCCGCTCCGTACCAGCAACGGCACGTTCCTGGCGTTGGATGCCAGGACGGCGCCGTTCACCCACGAGGGTCGGGGCCCGCTCCGTGCCAGCAACGGCATGTTCCTGGCGTTGGATGCGAGGACGGCGCCGCTCACACATGGCGGGCTCAGGTGAGGGCGGCGACGCACTGCCGCACTGGGAGCCCGACGCGGTGCGCCGGCCGGCGATCGACGCGGCGGTGCGCGCGTTGCTGCCGGCTCCTGACGGGCGCGACCCCCGAACGCACGAACGGCCGGTCCGTGACCATCGAAGGTCACGAACCGGCCGTTCGTGCGGTCCGGGAGGGGCGGCCCCGCTACCGCTTCTGCACGTGGATCACGTGCGCGACGTCGCGCCAGGGCTCCAGGCGCACGTAGTTGGCCTGGCCCCAGTCGAAGACCTGCCCGCTGACCTCGTCGAACGCGCCGAAGCGGGCGAACGGGTCCAGGCCGAGCGCCGCCATGTCGAGGCGCAGCGTGCCCTCCTCGGCGCCGAACGGGTTCAGCGTCACCACGCACAGCACCGTGTCCCCGGTGATCGGGTCGGTCTTGGAGTACGCGAGCAGCGCGTCGTTGTCGACGTCGTGGAAGCGCAGCGTCCGCAGCTGGCGCAGCGCCGGGTGCGCCCGGCGGATCTCGTTGAGCCGGGTGATCCAGGGCTGCAGGCTGCGGCCCTCGGCCAGCGCGCGGTCGAAGTCGCGCGGGCGCAGCTGGAACTTCTCCGAGTCCAGGTACTCCTCGCTGCCGGCGCGCACCGGCTGCCACTCGAAGAGCTCGAACCCGGAGTACACCCCCCAGCTCGGCGCCAGCGTCGCCGCGAGCGTCGCCCGGATCGCGAACATGCCGGGCCCGCCGACCTGCAGCGACTCGTGGAGGATGTCCGGGGTGTTGACGAAGCAGTTGGGTCGGCACTCGTCGAGCCGGTCCCGGTGCAGCTCGAAGAACTCCCGGATCTCGTCCTTGCCGGTCCGCCACGTGAAGTACGTGTAGGACTGGCTGAACCCGGCCTTGGCCAGCCCGAACAGCCGCGCGGGGCGGGTGAACGCCTCGGCGAGGAACACCACGCCGGGGTCGACCTCGTGGACCTTGGCGATGAGCCAGGCCCAGAAGTCGGCGGGCTTGGTGTGCGGGTTGTCCACCCGGAAGATCCGCACGCCGTGCGAGAGCCAGTACAGGACCACCCGCAGCGACTCCCGGTAGATGCCCTCGGGGTCGGTGTCGAAGTTGACCGGGTAGATGTCCTGGTAGCGCTTCGGCGGGTTCTCGGCGTACGCGATCGTCCCGTCGGGGCGCACCGTGAACCACTCCGGGTGCGTGGCGGCCCACGGGTGGTCAGGGGCGCACTGCAGCGCGAAGTCCAGCGCCACCTCGAGGCCGAGCTCGTGCGCCCGCGCGACGAACGCGTCGAAGTCGTCGATCGTCCCCAGCTGCGGGTGCACCGCGTCGTGCCCGCCCTCAGCGGACCCGATCGCCCACGGGGACCCGACGTCGTCGGGACCCGGCGTCAGCGTGTTGTTCGGGCCCTTGCGGTTCACGCTGCCGATGGGGTGGATCGGCGGCAGGTAGGCGACGTCGAAGCCCATCGCCGCGGCCCGCTCCAGCTCGCGCTGGGCCGTGGCGAACGTGCCGTGCACCGGGCGGCCCTCGTCGTCCCACCCGCCGGTCGAGCGCGGGAAGAACTCGTACCAGGCGCCGTCGAGGGCGCGGGGCCGCTCGACGAGCACGTGGTGGTCGGCGCCGCGGGTGACGAGGTCGCGCACCGGGCGCTCGACCATCGTGCGCGCCACCGGCTCCGAGAGGGCCTTCGCGAGCCGCTCCGGGAGCCCCTTGTCGGTGTCGCGCAGCGAGGCGGCGGCCTCCCGCAGCTCGGTGGCGAACACCAGCGTCGGCGGCATGTCGATCGGGGTCGTCGTCTCGGTGAGGGGCTGCTCCGCGACGTCCGCCGCGCTCGCCCGCTCCTCGATCTGGCCGGCGCCGCGCTCGAGCAGCCGCGCCCCGCTCTCCAGGTCGTTCGCGAGCTCACCGGGGCCCTGGCCGGCGGCGACCTTGACCTCGACGGCGTGGCGCCACGTCGCCCACGGGTCGCTCCAGGCGTCGACCCGGAACCGCCACACGCCCTCGGTGTCGGCGACCAGGCTCGCCCCGAACCGGTCGGTCTCCGGCCCCAGGTTCGCCATGCGCACGGTGCGCTCCTCGCCCACGACGCGCGCGACCGCCACCGCCCTCGCGTCGGCGTGGTCGACGTCCGCGCAGCGCTGGTAGACGAGCGTGGCGGCCACGGCGTCGTGGCCCTCGCGCCAGACCGTGGCCTGCACCGGGACGACCTCCCCGACGACGGCCTTGGACGGGAACCGTCCGCCGGAGACCTCGGGGCTGACCGCGTCGATCCCGAGACGGCCCTGGGCCAGGCGGGCGCGCTCCGAGGCGATCGGCTCGGTCGCGGGGGAGGGCGTCGGCCGGTCGGAGTCCGGGGTGGGGTCGACCTGCGCCAGGGCCGGGGCGACGGTGGCCGCGGGCGCCTCGTCCGGGGTCGCCGGGGCGGTCTCCGCGGCGGTGGGGGTCGCGACGTCGGGCTCCCCGACGGCGGGGGTGTCCTCGGCCGCCGGGGTGGGCGCGTCGGCCGTCCCGGGGGCGTCGGCCGTCCCGGGGGCCTCGACGTCAGGCGTGGCCGGGGCGGATGAGGATGTCGATGCCGACGCGGCCCAGGTGGCGGCCGGGGTCGCCGGGTCCAGCGGGTCCGCGGCACCGACGGGCGCGCCGGGGTCCCCCGGGTCGACCGCCGCGGCGGGCGGCTCGGGCGCGACGGGGGCGACGGGGGCGACGGGGGCGACGGGGGCGACGGGCGCGACGGGGCCCAGCGGGTCCCGGGCCGAGGACGGGGCGTCCGGCTCGGGCGCGGCGAACGCCGACACGGAGCGCGCGTGCCGTCCGGCGGCCGCCGTGGTGGCCGTCGGCGCGTCGTCGGCCACGGGTCCGTCCGGTGCGGACGTCCCGTGGTCGTCGGTCGGCCGGTCGGGCGACGACGAGGTCATGTCGGGCGCCCTACCCGGTGTGGCCGCGTTCGATGCCGCTCGAGCGCCCGGACGACGGGTCAGCGCGGTCGGCGCCTCGTCGTCGAGGGGGAGCGGCGGCTCGGCGGAGGACTGCGGCACGACCGGACGGCGCCACGGCGGGACGACCGCGCGGAAGCCGCCGGTCGGGCTCGACCGCGACCAGGCGGGCGCCGCGGGTCCGGACCCCTCCGACGGGCCCGGACGGTTCGCGGGGCCCTGACCGGCGCGACCCGCGGGGGAGGACGGCGCGGTGGGACGGGTCGCGCGCGGGGTCTGGTGGGCGACCGAGGGCAGCGGGGCGGACGGGATCGTCGGGCCGGCGGCGATGGAGGCCTCGAGCGCGGGGTCGGCGTCATCGTCAGCCAGCGCGACCGACGGGCCGGAGCGCCCGCTCCCGGCGTGCCCGAGGACGGGGATGGGTCCCGACGGCGAGCCCGGGTTCACCGGGGAGTCGGGGGGCGGGGGCGGGCCGAGCTCGACGTCGCGCGCCGAGCCCCAGCCCGGCAGCGGGCCGCGGTGGGCGGGGGCCCGCGGGTCGTAGCGGGGTGGGAGCTCGTCGGCCGACGGTTCGGGCGTCGAGGGCACCCCCGGGCCGTCGTCCGCGACCGGACCACGCCCGGCGTCGGGACCCTCGTCGCGCTGGCCGGTCAGCACCGCCCGGAAGCGGCCGCTCCACGGCCCGGTCCGGCGGCGTGAGGCCTCCTCCGTGCCCCCCGGCAGGAGGTCGAACCCACCGCTCGCGGGTCCGGTCCCCGGTTCCCCGTCGTCCTCGTGATCTCCGCCCGGGGCGTCCTCGGCACGTCGTCCGGAGCCCCACCATTTCCCCAGCACGCTCACGCGACGCAGCGTAGTGGTGGAATCGATCCAGCGGGGGCGGGCGATGACGGCGCGTCGGGAGGGTGTGCCTAGGCTGGCGGCCCGTGAGAGCTCTGCGCCGATTCTCCGTCCGAGCCCAGCTGCCGGCCCCCCTCGCGCCGCTGCAGGACCTCGCGACGAACCTCCGCTGGACCTGGCACGGGCCCACCCAGGACCTGTTCGCGGCGGTCGACGAGGAGGCCTGGCGCGCCGCCGGCGGCGACCCGGTGCGCCTCCTCGGCGAGGTACCGCCGTCCCGCCTGACCGAGCTCGCCGCCGACGGCGGGTTCGTGGGGCGCGTGCGGGCCGCCGCCGACGACCTGCGCGACTACCTCACCGGGCCCCGCTGGTACCAGGAGAAGGCCGGGTCCGGGCTGCCCGCCGGGATCGGCTACTTCTCCATGGAGTTCGGCGTCTCGGAGGTGCTCCCGAACTACTCGGGCGGCCTCGGCATCCTCGCCGGCGACCACCTCAAGGCGGCCTCCGACCTCGGCGTCCCGCTCATCGCGGTCGGGCTGCTCTATCGCTCCGGGTACTTCCGGCAGTCGCTCTCCCTCGACGGCTGGCAGCAGGAGACCTACCCCGCCCTCGACCCGCAGGGCCTGCCGCTGCACCTGCTGGCCGACGGCGACGGGGCGCCGATCCTGGTGCACGTCGCGATGCCCGAGGGCCGGGTGCTGCGGGCGCGGGTGTGGGTGGCGGCGGTCGGGCGCGTGCCGCTGCTGCTGCTCGACGCCGACATCGAGGACAACGACGCCGACCTGCGCCAGATCACCGACCGGCTCTACGGCGGCGACGCCGAGCACCGCATCCGCCAGGAGATCCTCGTCGGGGTCGGCGGCGTGCGGGCGGTGCGGGCGTACTGCGGGGTTACCAGGCACCCCGCGCCCGAGGTCTTCCACACCAACGAGGGCCACGCCGGCTTCCTCGGGCTCGAGCGGATGCGCGAGCTGGTGACCGCCGCCGGCCTCGACGTCGAGCAGGCGCTCGCCGCGGTGCGCGCGGGCACGGTGTTCACCACGCACACTCCGGTGCCCGCCGGGATCGACCGGTTCCCGATCGGCCTCGTCCAGCACTACTTCGACGCCGAGCTGCTGCCGGGCATCGAGACCGAGCGGGTGCTGGCCCTGGGCCGGGAGGGCCGTGCGGGCGAGCACGACACCGAGATGTTCAACATGGCGCACATGGGCCTGCGCCTCGCGCAGCGCTCCAACGGCGTCTCGCAGCTGCACGGCGAGGTCTCCCGCGGCATGTTCTCGTCGCTCTGGGGCGGGTTCGACGCGCCGGAGGTGCCGATCGGCTCGGTGACCAACGGCGTGCACGGCCCCACGTGGACCGCCCGGGAGATCGCCGGGATGACCGCGGGCGCGGCCGCCGCCGGGGCGGGGCCGGAGCTGTTCGGGGTGTCCGACGCGCTGCTGTGGGAGATGCGCGGGACGCTGCGGGCCCGGCTGGTGAACGAGGTGCGACGGCGGGTGCGGGCGTCCTGGCTCGACCGCGGCGCCTCGGAGCCCGAGCTGGGCTGGACCGAGCGGGTGTTCGACCCGAACGTCCTCACCATCGGGTTCGCCCGCCGCGTGCCGACCTACAAGCGGCTCACGCTGATGCTCCGCGACGCCGAGCGGCTGCGCGCGCTGCTGCTCGACCCCGAGCGACCGGTGCAGCTGGTGATCGCGGGCAAGTCGCACCCGGCCGACGAGTCCGGCAAGGCGCTCATCCAGCAGATGGTCCGCTTCGCCGACGACCCGGCGGTGCGCCACCGCATCGTCTTCCTGCCCGACTACGACATGTCCATGGCGCGCTACCTCTACTGGGGCTGCGACGTCTGGCTCAACAACCCGCTCCGCCCGCTCGAGGCGTGCGGGACCTCCGGGATGAAGTCGGCGCTCAACGGCGGGCTCAACCTGTCGGTGCGCGACGGCTGGTGGGACGAGCTCTACGACGGCCGCAACGGCTGGGCCATCCCGACCGCGGACGGCGTCGACGACCCCGATCGCCGCGACGACATCGAGGCGAGCGCCCTCTACGACCTGCTCTCCACCCAGGTCGCGCCGCTGTTCTACGACCGGGGCGCCGACGGGGTCCCGGACCGCTGGACCGCGCTGGTGCGCCACACTCTCGCGACGCTCTCACCGAAGGTCCAGGCCACGCGGATGGTCCGGGACTACGTGACCGACTGGTACGTGCCGGCCGCCGCCGCGGCCCGCCGGGTGTCCTCGGACGCGTTCGCGGGGGCGAAGGAGCTCGCCGAGTTCCGGGCCCGCCTGGACGCCGCCTGGCCCTCGGTGCGGGTGGCCGAGGTGGACGCGAGCGGGGCGGCCGACACTCCGGTGCTGGGCGCGCCGATGACGGTGCGCGCGTCGGTGGAGCTCGGGGGCCTGTCGGCCTCGGACGTGCTGGTGCAGGCCGTCGTCGGGCGGGCGGACGACGCGGACGAGCTCACCGGGACCGTGGTGGAGCGGATGGGCCACGTCGGCGACTCGGCCGGGCACGACCTGTTCGAGGCGACGGTGCCGCTGCCGCACGCGGGCGTGCTCGGCTACACGGTGCGGGTGCTGCCGGCCAACGAGCTGCTGGCCTCGCCGGTGGAGCTGGGGAAGGTGGTGCTCCCGGCATAGGTGCGCTCCGCGCATGTGAGCACCAATCCGTCCTATGGGGCGGATTAGCGCTCACGAGCCGGAGGCACCTCGGAACCCCAGGAAGGTGTGCGGCGGGACGACGGTCCGCGCCCCGCCCGCCAGCGACGCCGGGTCGACCGGCTCACCGTCGGGGGACCGGGAGTCGAGCACCGGGGCCCAGGTCGTGTCCCCGAACCGGCTCGGCAGGGTCACCTCGACCGGCTCGGCCCCCGCGTGCAGCACCACCAGCAGCGACGACGCCGACCGGACCCGCACCACGAGCGTGCGCCGCGAGGTCGACCAGTCCTCCGGCCCCAGCTCGCGGGCGGTCTCGGAGAGCCAGGCGATGTCGGGCACCTCGCCCTCGGCGAGTCCGGAGTGCCCGTAGTAGAAGTCGTCGCGGCGCAGCTCCGGGATCGACCGGCGCAACGCGAACACCCGTCCCACGAACGCGGCCAGGCCCGGGTCGGCGGCGGACCAGTCCCGCCATGAGGTCTCGTCGTCCATGCAGTAGGCGTTGTTGTCGCCGTGCTGGGTGTGGCCGAGCTCGTCGCCGCCGAGCAGCATCGGCGTGCCCGCCGAGAGCCCGAGCGTCGCGAGCAGGTTGCGCATCCGCCGGGCCCGCAGCGCCACGACCGCCGGGTCCTCGGAGGCGCCCTCGACCCCGGAGTTCCACGACCGGTTGTCGTCGGTGCCGTCGCGGTTGTCCTCGCCGTGGGCCTCGTTGTGCTTGTGGTCGTAGGAGACCAGGTCGCGCAGCGTGAACCCGTCGTGGGCGGTCACGAAGTCCACCGAGGCCGCCGGGCCGCGGCCCGGCCAGTAGAGGTCCGACGAGCCCGCGAACCGGGTGACGATCTCCGAGACCGGCCCGTGCCCGCGCCAGAAGTCGCGCACGCCGTCGCGGTAGCGCCCGTTCCACTCCGCCCACGCAGGCCCGAACCCGCCCACCTGGTAGCCCTCGCCGGTCGCGTCCCACGGCTCGGCGATGAGCTTCACCCCGACCAGCGCCGGGTCCGTGGCGATCTCGGAGAGCAGCGGCGCGAGCGGGGAGAACGCCGACCCGCCCGGACGCCCCAGCGTCGAGGCGAGGTCGAAGCGGAACCCGTCCACGCCCATCGTCGTCACCCAGTACCGCAGGCAGTCCAGCACGAGGGCCCGGACCAGCGGCGACCCCGCGTCCAGGGTGTTCCCGCACCCGGAGAAGTCGATGTCGTGGCCGTCCGGACCGAGCTGGTACCACGACGGGGCGTCCAGCCCGCGCCACGACAGCGACGGCCCGCCGACACCGCCCTCGCTGGTGTGGTTGAACACGACGTCGAGCACCACCTCGAGCCCGGCGGTGTGCAGCGCGTCGACCATCGCGCGGAACTCGGCGATCTCCTCCCCGGGCACCGCGGCGTAGCGCGCCTCGGGGGCCAGGTAGGCCAGCGTCGAGTAGCCCCAGTGGTTGCGCCGCCCGCGCGCCATCAGCGAGGGCTCGGGGGCGTTCGCGAACACCGGCAGCAGCTCGACGGTGGTGACGCCGAGGCGGCGCAGGTGCTCGACCACGGCGGGGTGGCAGACGCCGCCGTAGGTCCCCCGCAGCTCCGGGAGCACCTCGGGGTGGCGCATCGTGAGATCGCGCACGTGGGTCTCGTAGAGCACGGTGTCGCGCCACGGCACGCGCGGCCGCTCCACGGCGGGGGCTGCGGGGGACACCGGCCCCGTCACCACCCCGAACGGCACCGACCCGGCCGAGTCCACCTCCGAGCGCGGGCCGAACGGGTCGTCGCCGGCGTGCGCGAGGGCGTCGGCCAGGTTCGTGAACCGGCCGCCGAGACGGCGGGTCCACGGGTCGACGAGCAGCTTCGCCGGGTCGGTACGCACGCCCGTCCGCGGTGACCAGGGCCCGTGCACCCGCAGCCCGTAGGCCTGCCCCGGGGCGACCCCGGCGACCGACCCGTGCCACCAGCCGTCGCTCGCGTCGCGTGCCAGCCCCACCCGTCGCTCGCCCTCCCCGGAGAGCAGGCAGAGCTCGACGGCCTCCGCGGTGGCGGTGGCGGGGACGGCGACGGCGAGAACCCCGGAGTCGTCGAGGGAGGCACCGGCGGGCGTGTCGGTCGGGAGGGCCGCCGCAGGCTCGACGGTCCCCTGGCTGGTGGGGCGCATGACGATCGATCGTGCCCGATGCGGACCCCGGCCCACACGGTGCGCGGTGAACCGAATCGGAGAGGATGGCCACGTGAGTGCCCCGCGTCCGGTGCCGTCCCAGCACCTCGACTCCCCGGTCGGAGCCCCGACGACTCTGCCGGGCGACCGCCCGCACGCCGACGAGATCGTCCGGATGCGGGACATCTCGGTGCGCCGCGGGGGGAACACGCTGCTCGCGGACCTGACGTGGACGGTGGAGCTCGACGAGCGCTGGGTGGTCATCGGCCCCAACGGGGCGGGCAAGACGACGCTGCTGCGGCTGGCCGCGGCCGAGATGCACGCCACCACGGGGACCGTCGACCTGCTCGGCGAGCGGATGGGCCGGGTCAACGTGTTCGACCTGCGGGAGCGGATCGGGCTCGCGTCGGCGAGCCTCGCGGGGCGGGTGCCCGCCGACGAGATCGTGCGCGACGTCGTCCGCAGCGCGGGCTACGGCGTGCTCGGGAGCTGGCGCGAGAGCTACGAGGCGATCGACGAGGAGCGCGCGGAGGCGATGCTCGAGGTGCTCGGCGCCCTCCCGCTGGCCGAGCGCGAGTACGGGACGCTGTCCTCGGGCGAGCGACAGCGCACGCTGCTCGCGCGGGCCCTGATGACCGACCCGGAGCTGCTCCTGCTCGACGAGCCCGCCGCGGGCCTCGATCTCGGCGGCCGGGAGGACCTGGTGGCCGGGCTGACCGCGCTGGCCGCCGACCCGGACGGCCCGACGATGGTGATGGTCACCCACCACGTCGAGGAGATCCCACCCGGCTTCACGCACGGCATGCTGCTGCGCGAGGGTCGGATCGTCGCCCAGGGGCTCCTGGACGACGTGATGACCTCGGAGAACCTCTCCGTGGCGTTCGACCAGCCGCTCGAGCTGCTCAGCCGCCGCGGCCGGTTCACGGCCTACCGCAAGTATTAGCTCCGCTCGTGCGTGCGTTTCCGTGCCAGAGGACGGAAACGCACGCACACGTCGACGAAGGAGACAAACCAGTGACGGAGTTCGTGCGCCTCGAGGTCGACGGCGGCGTCGGCACCATCCGCCTGGACCGGCCGCCGATGAACGCGGTGAACCGGCAGGTCAACGTCGAGCTGGCGCAGATCGCGTCGGAGGCGGCGCAGCGCGAGGACGTGCGCTCGGTCGTCGTCTACGGCGGCGAGAAGGTCCTCGCGGCCGGCGCCGACGTCAAGGAGATGGCCGACCTGTCCTACTCGCAGATGGCGCAGCGCTCCCGCGAGCTCTCCCACGGCTTCGGCGCCGTCTCGGAGATCCCCAAGCCGACGGTCTGCGCGCTGACCGGCTACGCCCTGGGCGGCGGCTTCGAGATCGCGCTCTCCTGCGACCGCCGCATCGCCGGCGACAACGCCACCGTGGGCCTGCCCGAGATCCTGCTCGGCATCATCCCGGGCGGCGGGGGCACGCAGCGGCTCGCGCGGCTGATCGGCCCGGCGAAGGCCAAGGACCTGATCTTCAGCGGACGCTTCGTCAAGGCCCCCGAGGCCCTCGAGCTGGGGATCGTCGACGAGATCGTGCCGCCGGACGAGGTCTACTCGCGGGCGCGGGCGTGGGCCGAGCAGTTCGCCAACGGCCCGACCCGGGCCCTGGCGGCCGCCAAGAACGCCGTCGACCGCGGCCTGGGCATGGACCTGCGCGACGGCCTGGACTTCGAGTCCGAGGTCTTCGCCGCGCTCTTCGGCACCGAGGACCAGGTCATCGGCATGCGCAGCTTCGTCGAGAACGGGCCCGGCAAGGCCCAGTTCCTGGGCCGCTGAGGATGGCCACCCCCCACGCGAACCCCACCCAGGCCGAGGTCGACGCCGCCCGGAACGACCCCAAGCTCGCCAACGTGCTCTACCACGACTGGGAGGCGGGCACGTACGACGAGAAGTGGTCGATCTCGTACGACGAGCGCTGCATCACCTTCGCCGTCGAGCGCTTCCGGGCCGTCTCGCCCGACCACGGCCCCTTCGAGCACGCCCTCGAGCTCGGCTGCGGCACCGGGTTCTTCCTGCTCAACCTCATGCAGGGCGGGGTCGCGAAGAAGGGCACGGTCACCGACCTCTCGCCGGGCATGGTCGAGGTCGCGGTCCGCAACGGAGAGGGGCTGGGGCTCGACGTCGAGGGCCGCGTCGCCGACGCGGAGACGATCCCGATGCCCGACGCGTCGGTCGACCTCGTCGTCGGGCACGCCGTCCTGCACCACATCCCCGACCTCGACCAGGCGTTCCGCGAGATCCTCCGGGTGCTCAAGCCCGGCGGCCGGTTCGTCTTCGCGGGCGAGCCGACGCGGATCGGTGACCTCTACGCCCGCAAGCTCGGCCAGGCCACGTGGTGGGCGACCACGAACCTCACGAAGCTGGGTCCGCTGCGCTCCTGGCGGCGTCCGCAGGCCGAGCTCGACGAGTCCTCGCGGGCGGCGGCGCTCGAGGCGGTCGTCGACCAGCACGTCTTCGACCCGACCCGGCTCGAGCGGTTCGCGCTCGCGGCGGGTGCCGTCGACGTGCGGTGCGTGACCGAGGAGCTGTCGGCGGCGCTGTTCGGCTGGCCGGTGCGGACGTTCGAGGCGGCGGTGCCCCCGGAGAAGCTCGGCATGCCGTGGGCGATGTTCGCCTACCGCGCCTGGCAGCGGCTCTCGTGGCTCGACGCGACGGTGCTCGCGAAAGTCGTCCCGCGCGGGCTGTTCTACAACGCGCTGGTCACCGGGGTGCGCCCGGCGCCGCCGGTGTCGCTGTAGGTGCCCTACGGCTTCACCCTCGACGACGTCGGGTTCCTGTGCTCGGGCGCGGGGCGCGCGGCGCTGGCGGCGTTCGCCCCGGGCGGTGACCCGCTGCGCGACGTCGGGGCGGCCCGGCGGCAGGTGGGTGACGAGCACGCGGCGGCGCTGGTGGAGACGGCGCTCCTGCGGGCCCGGGCCGCTGGCCGGTTCCCCGACGGCTGGTTGTGGACGGCGGACGCGCTGGAGCAGGCGACGGCGCTCCCGGTCGCCCGGCACCGGGCGGCGCGGCTGGCGGCGGTGGCGGGCGACCGCGTCGTCGCCGACGTGACCTGCTCGGTCGGGGTGGAGACGGCGGTGCTGTCGCAGGTGCTGGGCCGGGTCGTCGGGTCGGACCTCGACCCGGTCCGCCTCGCGATGGGGCGCGCCAACGTGCCGGGGGCGCGGCTGGTGCGCGCGGACGCGCTGGCGCCCGCGGTGCGCCCAGGAGCCGTCCTCGTCGCGGACCCCGCCCGACGGACCGCGTCCGGCCGCCGGGTCCGCCGTCCGGACGAGATGACTCCGCCCCTCGATGCCCTCCCGGGGCCGGACCTCGTCGTCTCCTCCGCGCCCGGGCTCGACTTCGGCCTGGTCGGCTGGGCCCGCGAGGTCGAGCTCGTCTCGCTCGACGGGCGGGTCCGGGAGGCGGCGCTGTGGTCGGCCGGGCTCGTCGAGCCCGACGGGCCCACCCGGCGCGCCACCGTGCTGCGCTCCGACGGCGCGAGCTACGAGCTCACCGATGCCGACGACGACACCGCCGACGTGCGCGAGGTCGGGGAATGGCTCGTCGACCCCGACGGCGCGGTCGTCCGGGCGGGCCTGGTCCGCCAGTTCGGCGCCCGCCACGGCCTGGGCCGGCTCGATGAGCACCTGGCCTACCTCACCGGCGAGCACCCACCCGACGTCGGCCGCGCCTTCCGGGTCCTCGAGCACGGCCCCTACGCCGAGAAGTCTCTCCGCCAGGCACTGCGCCGTCGCGAGGTCGGCCGCGTCGAGATCCTCGTCCGCGGCCTCGACGTCGACCCCGACCGGCTCCGCCCCCGCCTCAAGCTCGCCGGACCGCACGCCGCGACCGTCGTCCTCGCCCGGGTCGGGCGGGGCGCCCGCGCCTACCTCTGCGCCGCCGGCGGCGCGGGGCGCCCGCCGCTCACCCGCTGAGCCGCCGCCAGAGCTCCGCGCGCACCGCGTCCGCGTCGGCGTCCAGCGCCACCTCGACGGGGCGGGCCCCGTCGGTGGCCTCCGCCTCGGCCCCGCGCAGGTCGCCGATCGTCGTGCCGCGCCCCGGGCCGGTGGAGGTGTCGACGTCGACCGGCAGCGGCGTCGTCGACACCGTCCCCGGGGTGATCGCCTCCAGCAGCGCGACGGCGTCGTGCACCGCCATCGCGGCGTGCCCGAAGCGGGCCGAGTAGGCGGCCAGGTAGGCCTCCCGGGTGGAGGCCAGGGCCGCCCCGACGGGACCGGTGGCCGCGAGCCCGTCGAGCCAGTCGCCGGTCAGGGTGATCCTCATCGTGAGGTCGAGGGGCACCATCGTCGTCGAGACGCTCGACCCGGTGAGCACCCGCCGGGCGGCCTCCGGGTCGCCCCACACGTTGAACTCCGCGGCCGCCGACACGTTCCCGCCGTAGGCGATCGAACCGCCCATCAGCACGAACCGCCCGATCCGCTCCTCGAGGTCCGGTCGCGCCGAGAGCAGCGTCGCGATGTTGGTGAACGGCCCGATGGCCGCGATCGTCACCGGCTCCTCCGAGGCCTCGATGACCGAGGCCATCAGCGCGACCGCCCGCAGCTCCGACTCGTCGACCGGCGGCCCGAAGTCGCCCGACCGGCCGCCGAGCCCGTCGTCGCCGTGGACGTCAGCTCCAGAGAGTCGACCCGGGCGCCGCCCGAGCAGGTGCACCAGCGGCCGCCCCGCCCCGCGCCCCACCGGCACGTCCGGTCGGCCGAACGTCCCGAGCAGCCGGCGGGCGTTCTCGGTGGTCTGCTCGACGGCGACGTTGCCGTGCACCGTGGTGACCGCGCGCAGGTCCACCTCCGGGGCGAGCGCGGCCACGGCGAGGGCGAAGGCGTCGTCGACGCCGGGGTCGGTGTCGACGATGAGCGGGGTCATCGAGCCTCCGGCACGATCATCGGTCGGGCTCCCCTTTCGGCTTACTCCCTTGTCTGCTTCGTCTCCCGGCCAGGAACGTCTCGAGCTCGGCGAGCGTCGGCAGGGCCGGCTGGGCGCCCGCCCGGGTCGCCGCGAGGGCGCCCACCGCGCACGCCCGCCGCAGCGCGGACCCGTCGTCCAGACCCTCGACGAGCGCCAGCGCGAGGGCGGCGGTGAAGGCGTCGCCCGCGCCGGTCCCGTCGACGGCGTCGACCGGCGGAGGTGCCGCGCTCGCCACCTCCCGGCCGTACCGGTGCAGGGTCGCCCCGGAGGCCCCGTGGGTGACGACGACGGCGGGCAGGGCGTCGAGGTCGGCGGCGCGGCCCAGCACCGCGTGCTCCTCGGCGTTGACCGAGAGCAGGTCGACGCCGGCGAGCACCTCGGCGGCGACGGCGTGCGCGGGCGCGGCGTTGAGCACCGTGAAGGCCGGGGTGGCGACGGCGGCGGCCACGGCCTCGTCGGGGACCTCGAGGACGGTCATGACCACGTCGGCGTGCAGGTCCTCCGGCACGGTCACTGCGGCGTTGGCGCCCACGTCGACGACGATGGTGGTCTCCCCGTCGTCGTCCACCTGGATGAGCGCGGTGCCGGTGGGCCGGTCGCCGACGGTGACGACGCCGGTGACCTCGACGCCGCCCTCGCGCAGCAGGGCGAGCGCCTCATCGGCGAACGGGTCGTCGCCCACCGCGCCGACGAGCGACACCGCGGCGCCCAGCCGGGCGGCGGCGAGCGCCTGGTTGGCGCCCTTGCCGCCGGGGTGGCGGGAGACCCCGTGCGCGGTCAGCGTCTCGCCGGGCCGGGGGAGGCGCTCCACCCGGGCGACCAGGTCGAGGTTGACGCTGCCCACGACGGCGACGGTCGGGCTCTGCCGGGGGCCACTCACGCGGGGCATCCTGCCGCCCCGGGGACCGGTCCGCCGTACGCTCCGGCGGGTGAGTCGGAGCCGAGAGCGGTGGGCGACGCGGCACGACCCGGCCCAGGTCCGGCTGTTCTCCTGGGCCTCGCTGCGCTGGATCGTCCGGCACCGGGCGTGGACGCCCTGGTATCTCGTGCGGTACTCGCGGCTGCTCCGGCTCCGCGTCCGCCAGCCGCACATCGTGCTGCGCGGGATGGTGTTCCTCGGCAAGGACGTCTCGCTGGAGTGCCGGCCCGGGCTGGGGCGCCTGGAGATCGGCCGGTTCGTGCACATCGGCGACCGCACCCGGATCCGCTGCCACGAGGGCTCGCTGCGCATCGGCGACAAGGCGGTGTTCGGGGCCGAGAACACCGTGAACTGCTACCTCGACGTCGAGTTCGGGGCCTCGACGCTGCTCGCCGACTGGATCTACATCTGCGACTTCGACCACCGCTACGAGGACATCCACACCCCGATCAAGGACCAGGGCATCGTCAAGAGCCCGGTGCGGATCGGCCCGGAGACCTGGATCGGCACCAAGGTGACGGTGCTGCGCGGCGCGACGGTGGGGCGTGGGTGCGTGCTCGGCGCGCACGCGGTGGTGCGGGGGATCGTCCCCGATTACGCGGTCGCCGTCGGGGCGCCCGCCCGGGTCGTCCGGGACCGGGTCGCCGACTACGAGGCCGCCGCGTCGGAGCGCGCGGCGCTGGCCGACATCGCCCGCAAGCAGGCCCGAGGTGCGCTCCGCGCACGTGAGCACTTTCCGGGGTCATAGCCCCGGAAAGTGCTCACGGGCGCGCAGCGCACCTCTAGTCCGGGTTCGCCGCGGCGGCCTCGGCGGTGCCCTGGTCCTCGGGGTCGAGATCGACGTCGAAGGCCGGCGACGGTGGGTCGTCGTCCTCCGCGGGATCCGGGGTGTCGCCCCCGGGACGGCGGGCGGTGGCCGCCTCGAGGTCGTCGACGGCGTCGCTGGGGTCGTCCGGTGTGGCGGTCATCGAGTGCTCTGTGCCCGGGCCGACCGCGGGCGGAAACCGCGTCAGCCCCGTCCGAACACGTTGCCGGTCGGGATCTTCGGCCGTCCGAGCGGCGACGACCGGTCTCCCGGATTCAATACAGCACGCCGATAGGGGGTGCGGGCGTAGAGCGCGGCGGTGTCGGCGGCGATCGTCGGCCACGCGAAGTCGGTGTTCAGGCGCTCCCGCGCGGCGAGGGCGCGGCGCCGCGCGGCCCCGGGGTCGTCCAGCGCCACGACGACCGCCGCGGCACAGCCCGCGACGTCGCCGGGGTCGAACGAGAGCCCGGTGACGCCGTCGAGCACCACCTCGCCGAGCCCGCCGGCGCGGGAGGCCACCAGCGGCGCCCCGGCCGCCGCCGCCTCCAGCGCGACGATCCCGAACGGCTCGTAGCGGCTGGGCAGCACCACCGCCGAGGCGCGGCCGAGCAGGCTGGCGAGCGCGGCGTCGTCGACGTGCCCGAGCATCGTCACCGCCCGGCGCACCCGCGCGGCGCGGGCCCGGTCGGCCAGCCAGCCGGCGTGCGAGCCGGTGCCGGCCACCATGAGCCGTGTCCCCGGGTGGGCCCGCCGGATCGCCGGGAGCGCGGCGATGACGTCCTGGACGCCCTTCTCCCACTCCAGCCGGCCGAAGGTGACCAGGGTCGGGGTCCCGTCGGCGGGTGAGCGGCGCCGTCCTGGCGTCGGATGCCAGGAAGGTGCCGTTGCTGCCACGGGGTCCGGCGGCCCCGACCAGCCCCGCGCGTCGATGCCGTTGTGCAGCACCGTGATCCGGTCCGGGTCGACGTCGAAGAGCCCCGCGACCTCGTCGCGCATGGCCCGCGAGCACGTCACCACCGCGTCGGCGGCGTTCGCGAGCCACCACTCCACGGAGTGCACCTGCCGGTTGAGCGGTGCGGAGAGCCAGCCGCCGTGCCGGCCCGCCTCGGTGGCGTGGATCGTCGCCACCAGCGGGGCGCCGGTCAGGTCGCGCAAGGCGATCGCGGCGTGGGCGACGAGCCAGTCGTGGGCGTGGACGACGTCGGGGTGCCAGTCGCGCAGCAGCGGCAGCGCGGCCCGGACCAGCGCGTGCCCGAGCCCGAGGGTCCACGCGACCAGGTCGTGCACGAACTCCAGGTGCGGCGGGTCCTCGGCGACGCGCAGGACGCGCACGCCCTGCACCACCGAATCCGTGGTCGGGTGTGTCGCCGCGTCGGTCCCGGTGGGCTGGCGGGTGAGGACGACGACGTCGTGTCCGGCCGCCGCCAGGTGCGTCGCGAGCGCGCCGACGTGGCGGCCGAGCCCACCGACCACCACCGGCGGGTACTCCCACGAGACCAGGAGGATCCGCACCTCAGCCGACCTCCACCAGCGCGCGGTCCCGGCTGCGGGCCAGGGCGCGGGCGTCGAGGTGGCCGAACAGGTCGTCCTGCGCGACGAACGCCGCCGCGCGCCGGGCGGCCTCGGCGTGCCGGCCCGCCGGGAGCAGGTCGGTGAGCTCGCGGACCCGGTCGCGGTGCTCCGCGGCCCGCCCGCGGGCGTAGTGCGCCGCGGAGTCCTTGCTGACCATGAAGGCCCAGTCGCTCGAGAGGGCCAGGGCGGCCTGCACGGCGAGGGTGTCGAGCACGGCGTCGCGTCCGGCCGAGCGCGGGACGCCGTCGACGGCCGCGAGCAGCCGGCGGGCGACGTCGTCGTTGTCGGCGACCATGTCCGAGACGGCCGTCCCCTCCCACACCCGCCAGTCCTTGCCCGAGCCCCACGACGACGCCGGCAGCACCACCGGCTCCTCGACGTGCCCCGCCTCGACCGCGCCGCGCAGCGTCGTCACGTGCACCCCGGCGGCGGGCAGCAGCGTCAGGACCTGCTCGAGCCACGCCGGGCCCTCGTGCCACCAGTGCCCGAACAGCTCGGTGTCGTACGCGGCGACGACGAGCCCCGGCCGGCCGCGGCGCGCCCGCAGACCGCGCAGCCGGTCCACGACGACGCCGACGAAGTCCGCCGCGTCCCGCGCGACGGCGGCGGCAGCGCGGTCCGGGTCGTAGGGGGCCTTGTCCCCGACCCGCTTCCCGGTGACCCGGTACCGCTTGAACCCCGAGGAGTGGTCGACGGCGTGGAAGTCACGGTAGTCGGCGCCGCCGGGATAGCCGGCGCGGGGCGACCAGACCCGGTAGGTCACCTCGAGGTCGCGGCCGAAGGCGACGACGTCGGTGCCGTCCACCGGGTGCGCCGCCGCGGTGTCGCCGCGCATCGCGGGGCCGTCGACGAGGAAGCGGCGTACCCCGGCGGCGGCGAAGTCGTGCTCCATCCCGGGCGCGTAGCCGCACTCCGGGGCCCAGATCCCCTCGGGCCGCCGGCCGAGGCGCCGCGCGGTGTCGCGCAGCCCGCCGTCGAGCAGGAAGCGGCGGACGCGGCCGGGCAGCAGCGGGCCGAACGGGTGCGTCGCGGGCCCGCCGAGGAGCTCGACGACACCGTCGTCGGCCAGCGTCCGGAACACCGGCGACGCCCCGTGGCGCCAGGTCCGCTCGAACGTCGCCAGGGCCGCGGCGGCGGCGCGGTGCTCGCGGGTGGCGACGTCGGGCAGGTGGCGGTGGGTGGTGTGGGCGCGCAGCTGCCAGTCGGCGAGCCAGGCGTGCATCGCGTGCAGGCAGTAGGGATGGTCGAGCTGCGCGGCGAGCACCGGGGTGACGCCGAGGGTGAGCAGGTCGCGGTGGCCGCGCTCGGCGAGGCGGTGCAGGACGTCGACGACGGGCAGGTAGGAGTGCGCCCAGGCCTGGTAGAGCCAGTCCTCCCCGACGGGCCAGGCACCGTGGCGGGCCAGCCAGGGCAGGTGGGAGTGCAGCACCAGGCAGAACGTGCCCTCCTGCGGCATCGCGCTCCTCTCGTCCGCCCCGGACCTCGCACGTTACCGAGGGGTAGCCGACGGCGGACGAGGAGTGCTTCTCGCGCACACCGACGTCATCCCGGCCCTACTGCGGTGACGAGCAGGTCGAGCGACGCGTCGACGTCGTCGCAGCGGAGATCGAACTCCTCGACCCCCACCGCCGCGACGTCGTCCGCCAGCGTCGCCGGCCAGGGTTCGCCCGAGACCGCCAGCGCGACCTGGGCCCCGACGATCGACCCGCCGTGCCGGGCGTCCCGCTCGGCCAGGCGCGGTCCGTGGTGCAGCCCGCTCACCGCCGTCACCTCCAGGCCCGCGTCCGTCAGGAGCGGGACGAGGTCGGCGGCGGCCAGCTCGTAGGTGTGGAACGGGTTGAGCGGGCGGTCGGTCGGCGCGTTGCCGGGGGAGAAGGTGAGCCGGTTCGGCGTCGAGCAGTGCAGCCGCCCGCCCGGACGCAGGACGCGGGCGCACTCGCGCAGGAAGCCCGGCTGGTCCCAGAGGTGCTCGATCACCTGGAGGGTGACGACGACGTCGACCGTCGCGTCCGGCAGCGGGAGCGCCTGGAGGTCGGCTCGGACGACGTCGAGCGTTCGCCCGTACCGCCGCGCCACGTGGACCGCGGTCGGCGCGTCGAGCTCCAGGCCGATCACGCGCTCGGCGACTCCGCCCAGCAGCGCCGCCCCGTAGCCCTCGCCGACGCCCGCCTCGAGCACCACGGCCTCGCGGCAGTCCGGCACCAGCGCCCGGTAGACCGCCTCGTGGCGCCGGAACCAGTAGTTCTCGTGGCTGATGCCGGGGACGGTGCGCTCGCCGGTGAGGGGCAGCGTCGGTCTCTGATCGGTGTCGATGCGGCACATCCTGCCGGTCCATACTCACGGCCGTGAGCGCCGTCTACGCCCTGAACCTCTTCGACCTCGCCCCCAACGACGACTACAAGGCCTACTCGAAGCGCTCGGTCGCCGCGGTCGGCAAGCACGGCGGCACCGTCGTCGCGATCGGCCGGTTGAGCGAGGACGCGGCGAGCTCGGGTGGGACTCCGCGCCAGGTCCTCGTGCTGGTCGAGTGGCCCTCGGCCGAGGCGTTCCGGGCGTTCAAGGACGACCCCGACCACGTCGATCTGCACCCGCTGCGCGAGGGCGGGACGGAGAACTACCTCTGGTGGGCCTACGACAAGCTCGAGGATCTCCGCCCCGTCCTGAAGGACCGCTGAACCGGGCAGAATCACCCGCACGGGTGGTAGGCGCCGACCGGTGGGTCGCCCCGCGTGGCCGCAGAATGGACACATGTCGACCGACGCGCGCCTGGGGCTCTGCGGCACCGTGGTCGACCTGGCCCCGCTCGGGGCGACCGCGCGGCACGTGTGCCGGCCGTGCCGGGAGGTGGTGTCCCGCCGCCGCCGCGACTCCCGCACGTCGACGGCCACCGCCCCATGGACGCTGCTCGTGCAGTGGTACGAGGCCCTCGTCCGGCTGCTGCGCGGCGGGCTGGGCCACCCGGCGCCGAAGGCGCTGACGGCCGCCCCGCCGCCCCTCGCGCTCCCCGCGGCGGCGCCGAGTCCCGCCGCCCCGCCCGTGCCGGTGGACCGTCCGGTGCCCGCGCCCCGCCCGCGGGCCTCCCAGCCGTTGCGCGCGCCGCACCCGGCCCGCGAGGCGGGCGGGCGTCACCGCCGCGATTGAGGCGTTGCCTTCCCACGCTCACCCCGATCCGCACGAGGGGAGCCCTCGGGCGGATAGAGCGACCGAATCCTCCCCTCACCCGGCGGAACCCGTGCCACGAGGGGAACCTTCGGGCGGAGAGAGCGACCGAGGGTTCCCTCGCGCGAGCCGGGTGCGGCGGGGGGTGTGGGGGCAAGGAGGACGGCGATGGCGCGGCTGCTCCTGCACGGCGGCGAGGTTCTCGACGGGACCGGGACCCCGGCGGCCCCGCGCCGACGTCACGCGCAGGGCGCCCGCGGGATCAAGAACGCGATGCGCGCCGGGGTGCGCTCGCGCCGGCGGCCGGTCAGCGCTTCCCGCGGAACCGGTTGACCATCTCCTGCGCCTTGGCGCGGTTCTTCGGGTCCTGCGCGTAGCGCTTGGCCTGGTCGGTGTACCTCCGACCCTGCGGGCTCTTGAGGAACTGCTGGATCTTCTCGACGAAGCCGGCCACGGCACACTCCTGAGTCGGGAATCCGATCTGTCCGGTTCAGGCTACCGGCAGTAAGTTACCAATCAGTAGGTGCCTACTACCTACTGACCAGTAACATGCGAGGGGTACGCCACGTCGCCCTCGACCCGTGATCGTGGGACAGTCGGCGAGGAGCGAACCGCTACCGGCGGGTAACAACGGCGCCGGTCGTCACGGGATTCGCAGGCACAGGAGGTCACAGAGGACCCATGAACATCGTCGTGCTGATCAAGCAGGTGCCGGACACCTGGTCGGAGCGCACGCTCTCCGAGGGCGACAAGACCCTCGACCGCGCCTCGTCGGACGCGGTCCTGGACGAGATCAACGAGCGCGCCGTGGAGGAGGCGCTCAAGATCAAGGAGGCGGGGGACGCCGAGATCACGATCCTGACCGCCGGCCCCGACCGCGCCACCGACGCCGTCCGCAAGGCCCTCTCGATGGGCGCGGACAAGGCCGTCCACGTGAACGACGAGGCGGTCCACGGCTCGGACGCGGTGGCCACCGCGAAGGTGCTCGCCAAGGCCATCGGGACCGTCGGCGACGTGGACCTGGTGCTCGCCGGCAACGAGGCCACCGACGGCCGCAGCGGCGCCATGGCCGGGATGATCGGCGAGGTCCTCGGATGGCCCTCGCTCACCCACGCCAACGAGCTCTCCGTCTCGGACGGCACCGCCTCCGTCAAGCGCGCGACCGACGAGGGCACCTGCGACGTCACCGCGTCGCTGCCCGCCGTCGTCAGCATCGGCGAGAAGATCAACGAGCCGCGCTACCCCTCGTTCAAGGGGATCATGGCGGCCAAGAAGAAGCCGGTGAACACCATCGGCATCTCCGACCTCGGGCTCGACGCCTCCGAGGTCGGGCTGGAGGGCTCGCTCGTGAAGGTCGACTCGTTCGCGCCGCGTCCGCCGAAGTCGGGCGGGCAGAAGGTCGAGGACGAGGGCGACGGCGGTCAGAAGATCGCCGAGTTCCTCGTCGGCCAGAAGCTCATCTGAGCACCGTCCACGAGCGAGCGAGGAGAAACAGACATGGCTGAAGTGCTGGTCCTCGTCGACCACGTCGACGGTGAGATCAAGAAGAACACCTACGAGATGCTGACCGCGGCCCGTCGCCTCGGCGAGCCGTCGGCGGTCGTCGTCGGGACCCCCGGCACGGCGACCAAGCTGGCCGAGGGCCTCGCCGCGCACGGCGCGGAGAAGGTCTACGTGGCCGAGTCCGACGACGCGGTGAACTACCTGTCGACGCCGCAGGTCGATGTGCTGGCCGCCCTGGTCGAGCGCGTCTCGCCGCCGGCGGTGCTCATCCCGGCGGGTGCCGACGGCCGGGAGGTCGCGGGCCGCCTCGCGGTGCGCACCAACTCCGGGTGGCTCAACGACCTCGTCGACATCGACGGCGACCGCAACGGCTCGCACTCGATCTTCGGTGGCGCGTTCACCGTGCAGTCGCACGCCACCACCGACACCGCGGTCGTCTCGTGGCGCTCGGGCTCGATCGAGATCGAGGAGAACGCCGGCGCCGGCACGCAGGAGACCGTCGAGGTCCCCTCGATCGACGCCTCGCGCTCGGCGAAGGTCTCCAACCGTGCCCCGATCGTCGGCGGCGACCGCCCGGAGCTCACCGAGGCGACCGTCGTCGTCTCCGGGGGCCGTGGTGTCGGCTCGGCCGAGAACTTCGAGGTCGTCGAGAAGCTCGCGGACTCGCTGCACGCCGCGGTGGGCGCCTCGCGCGCCGCGGTCGACTCCGGCTACTACCCGAACCAGTTCCAGGTCGGGCAGACCGGCAAGACCGTGTCCCCGCAGCTGTACCTGGCGCTGGGCATCTCCGGCGCCATCCAGCACCGCGCCGGCATGCAGACCTCGAAGACGATCGTCGCGGTCAACAAGGACCCGGAGGCGCCGATCTTCGAGATCGCCGACTTCGGCATCGTGGGCGACCTGTTCTCGGTGGCCCCGCAGCTGACCGAGGAGGTCGGCAAGCGGTCCTCGTGACCGTTCCCTGCAGGTTCGCGGCGTTGGGCCCCCTCGGTCGGTGTATCCGACCGAGGGGGTCCTTCGTCCGTCCCGAGGGCGGCCCCCGCTCGGCGAGGTCGTGGGACCGCTCGCCTAGCGGGAGGATTACGCTCGACCGGCGATGACCTACCTCGACCACGCGGCCACCACGCCGATGCTGCCCGTGGCCGTCGCCCGGTACACCGAGGCGCTCGGCCGCGTCGGCAACCCCTCCTCGCTGCACACCGCGGGACGGCGCGCACGCAAGGACGTCGAGGAGGCCCGCGAGACCATCGCCGAGGCGGTCGGCGCCCTGCCCACCGAGGTCGTCCTGGCCACCGGGGGCACCGAGGCCGACAACCTCGCGCTCAAGGGCATCTACTGGGCCCGGCGAGCGGCCGACCCGCGCCGCACCGGGGTCGTGGTCTCCGCCGTCGAGCACCACGCCGTCCTCGACGCCGCGGAGTGGCTCGCCGAGCACGAGGGCGCGACGCTGCACGTCCTGGGCGTCGACGAGGCCGGCCGGGTGGCCCCGGAGGACCTCCGCGCGCTGCTCGCCGCGCACGCCGACGAGATCGCCGTCGTCAGCGTGATGTGGGCCAACAACGAGGTCGGCACCGTCAACGACGTCCGCGCGCTCGCCGACGTCGCGCACTCCTTCGACGTGCCGCTGCACTCCGACGCCGTGCAGGCCGTCGGGTCGCTGCCCGTGGACTTCGCCGCCTCCGGGGCCGACGCGCTGTCGCTCACCGGGCACAAGCTCGGCGGTCCGGTCGGCGTCGGCGCGCTGCTGCTGCGCCGTGACGCCTCCTGCGTGCCGCTGCTGCACGGCGGCGGGCAGGAGCGCGACGTGCGCTCGGGCACCCTCGACGTCGCCGGCACCGTCGCCCTGGCGGCCGCGGTCCGGGCGGCGGTCGACGACGCCTCCCGCCGCGCGGTGGAGCTCGCCGCCCTGCGCGACGACCTCGTGGCCCGTATCGTCGGCGAGGTCCCCGACGCGACCCTCAACGGCGTCCCCCTCGACGCGGCACCGGTCGGCGGCGGCCCGGCCCGGCTGCCCGGGAACGCGCACCTGTCGTTCCCGGGCTGCGAGGGCGACAGCCTGCTGATGCTGCTCGACGCCCACGAGATCGAGTGCTCGACCGGCTCGGCCTGCACCGCCGGGGTAGCCCGGCCCTCGCACGTGCTGCTGGCGATGGGTGTCGACGAGGCGGCCGCGCGCGGCTCGCTGCGCTTCTCGCTCGGCCACAGCTCGACCCCCGCGGACGTCGACGCCGCCGTGTCGGCCATCGGACCCGTCGTGGAGCGCGCCCGGGGTGCGCTGGCCCGATCATGAGCAGGTGGCTTCGCCCTGTGAGCACTCATCCGTCCCATAGCGCGGATTTCTGCTCAGGAGCCGGAGGCACCTCGTGAGGGTCCTCGCCGCCATGAGCGGCGGGGTCGACTCCGCCGTGGCCGCCGCGCGCGCCCGGGACGCCGGGCACGACGTCGTCGGGGTGCACCTCGCGCTCTCGGCGAAGCCCGCGACGATGCGCGAGGGCGCCCGCGGGTGCTGCTCGGTGGAGGACTCCCGCGACGCCCGGCGCTGCGCCGACGTCCTCGGCGTCCCGTTCTACGTCTGGGACATGGCCGAGCGGTTCAGCGCCGACGTCGTGGAGCCGTTCGTCGCCGAGTACGCGGCGGGCCACACCCCGAACCCCTGCCTGCGCTGCAACGAGAAGATCAAGTTCTCGGCGGTGCTGGACCGGGCGCTGGCGCTGGGCTTCGACGCCGTCGTCACGGGCCACTACGCGCGCCTGCACGACGGCGTCCTGCGCCGGGCGGTGGACGCGGGGAAGGACCAGTCCTACGTGCTCGGGGTGCTCACCGCGCGCCAGCTGGCGCACGCGGTGTTCCCGCTGGGGGAGTCGCTGAAGTCGGAGGTGCGCGCGGAGGCCGCGCGCCGCGGGCTCGTCGTCGCCGAGAAGCCCGACAGCCACGACATCTGCTTCATCCCCTCCGGGGACACCCGCGGGTTCCTGGCCGACCGTCTCGACGACGCGCCCGGCGAGCTGGTCGACGCGGCGTCGGGGGCGGTGCTCGGGCGCCACAACGGGGTCGCGGGCTTCACGGTCGGGCAGCGCCACGGCCTGGGGCTGGACCGGCCCGCGCCGGACGGGCGGCCGCGCTACGTGCTGGGCATCGAGCCGGTGTCGCGGCAGGTCCGGGTGGGCGCGGCCGAGGAGCTGGATGTCCGGTCGTTGTCCGCCGGGTCGCCGGTGTGGCACGGCGAGCCCGGGGTGACCGACGGCGTCGTCGTGCAGGTCCGGGCCCACGGCGGGCTCGCGCCGGCACGGGTGACGGTGGGCGAGGAGTCCTTGGCGGCCGAGCTCGGTCAGCCGCTGCGCGGGGTGGCGCCCGGGCAGGCGGTGGTCGTCTACGACGACGACCGCGTCCTCGGCTCGGCGACGATCACCGCCACGGGCTGAGCGGGCTCCGGGGGCTGCGAGCCCGGCATGTCGCGGCCTCCTGCGGTCGGCCCGGCAGCTCCTCGGGGTGACTCCGAACGACAAGGTGGTGCTGGAGCCCACGACCAGGCGGCGGCCGGGAACGAGCGTCCCACCCGCGCAAGCACGCCACGCCGCCCGTCCTCGCCCGCACCCGACCGGATGCCCGTGGCCCTACGATCGAGCCCATGGGGTTCGAGGCCGAGAACATCCGCGACTGGCTGGGCAAGAAGATCGTCGACCCGGCCGGGTCGAAGATCGGCGACATGGAGGCGGTCTACTACGACACCGCCACCGACGAGCCGTCGTTCGCGACCGTCGAGCTCGGCATGTTCAACCGCAAGCGCCTCGCGTTCGTGCCGCTCGAGGGCGCGCTGGTGGCCCCGGACCACGTCAAGGTCACCGTCGCCAAGGAGGTCGCCAAGGAGGCCCCGGCGATCGACACCGACGGCGAGCTGCCCGTGGAGGACGAGCCCGCGATCTTCGCGCACTACGGGCTCGACTACGGCCCACGGACCGGGCGCCGGCTGGCCCGCCGCTGAGACCGCCGAGGCCTCCGACACCGACTGACGGGCGACGATGGACAGCGAGCCCGACCTCGTCGCCGGTGAGCCCCGCGCCACGCTGCGCGAGGCGCTCGCGAGCATCCGGACCCTGCGCCGGCCCGACGGGTCGCTCGACCTCGCCGGCGACATCCCCGCCGAGCTCGCCCAGCCGCTGCTGCGCGCGCTGGACCGGGTGGCCGCGGAGCTCACCGCCGACGACGAGCGCCGCGGCGACGAGGTCCGGGCCGGTGGGCGCCTGCAGGCCGACGCGTTCGTCGCCCTGCTGCTGCGCGTCACCGACGCGGCCTGACCAGCGGAGCTCAGCCCTGACGGGCCTTCCACCTCGGGCTCGTCTTGTTGATCACCAGGGTCCGGCCGTGGCGACGGACCACGGCGGCACCCGGCTTCTGCTTGAGCGCCCGGAGCGACGCACGCACCTTCATCCCGGCTCCTCTCTCAGCGTTCCTCGCGGAAGTCGACGTGCCGGCGCTCGCGCGGGTCGTACTTGCGCAGCACCAGCCGGTCGGGGTCGTTGCGACGGTTCTTGCGGGTCACGTAGGTCGTGCCCGTCCCCGCCGTCGAGCGCAGCTTCACGACGGGCCTGACATCGTTGCGGGCCACTGCCACCCCTCTCACTGTTGACAATCATCCCCGTCAACAGTGAGAAAGCGGCAGGGATTCCCGCCCGACGACCGGCTCAGGCGCCGCTCGCGGTCCGCAGCACGGCGCGGATGTCTGCGGCCATCACCGCGCTGCTGTGCTCCTCGGTCACCCACGCCCGGGCGGCCTCGCCCATCGCCCGCGCCCGCTCCGGGTCGGCTAGCAGTTCGGCGATCCCGTCGGCCATCGCCTCCGGGTCCTCGGGGTCCACGAGCAGACCGCGCACCCCGTGCTCCACCAGGCCCTCCATGGCCGGGTTGCGGGTCACGACGACGGGCCGGCCGCTCGCGGCGGCCTCGAGGACCACGGTGGAGCCGCTCCCGCGCCGCGTCGGCTCGAGGGCCACGGCGATCACCGACGAGCGCCGGTACATCGCGCGCACCGCGCCCTCCATGCGGCGCCGGTGCAGCACGCCCAGCTCCGGCGGGACGTCGACGTCGCTGCGGGTGGTGCCGAGCTCGAGCCGGGCGTCGACGCCGCGCTTGCGCACCCGGGTGACCGCGTCGACGAGCAGCGGGTGGTTGCGGAACTGGTCGTCCCCGACGCTCGCGACCGTCGCGGTCGCCTCCTCCCACGGCTGCCGCGGGAAGAAGTCGGTGTCGATGCCGAGCCGGATGTGGTGCACGCGGGCCGGGTCGAGGTCCCAGCCCTCGGTGAGGTCGGCGTCGGCGCCTGCCGCCTGGGTGATCACGCCGGAGAGCCGCCGGATCGCCCGGCCGACCGTTGCGCGTTGCACGCGGGTGTAGTGCTCCGGCCGCCCCGCCCACACGATGTTCGCGACGGCGGGCGGCCCGCCGGGGACGAGCGCGGCCGGGAAGCCGGTGTGCTCGTCCATGCTCAGCACGACGTCGGCGTGGCGGCGGGCGGAGGAGGGGGCCGATGCGGCGACGGCGACCGGCTCGAAGCCGTCGAGCCGGTTGCGCACCTTCCTCGACACCCACCGCAGCGCCGGGTTGCGCAGCGAGGGCCGGAAGTGCACGTGCACGTCCGGGTCGTCCTCGAGGTGGTGCAGGCCGTACGGGGTGCGGTCCGGCACCTCGTCCCGGGCGTTGGCCGCCGCGTGCGCCGCGACGTCCATGTTCTCCGGCAGCTCCACCTGCACCCGCATCGCGGCACCCTAACGGTCGGCGACGATCTCCAGCAGCCGCGTCCGCAGGGCAGCGCCGCGCGCGGCGAAGCCCTGCTGGGCGCGCGCGTACTCCGCCTTCCCGGCCGCGGTCTCGATGCGGACCGGGGCGTAGCCGTGGGCGTCCAGGTCGTAGGGGGAGGCGCGCATGTCGAGGACGCGGACGTCGCGGGCCAGCGCGAACGTGTCCAGCAGCAGCTCCCCGGGCACGAGCGGACCCAGTTTCGTCGCCCACTTGTAGAGATCCATGGTCGCGTGCAGGCACCCCGGCTGCTCCAGCGCGACCTGCCCCTCCCGGGTGGGCCGCTCGGCGTTGCGCGGCGCGGCCTCGGCGGTGAAGAAGCGGTAGGCGTCGTGGTGGGTGCAGCTCAGGCGGTGGTTCTCGACGACGGCGTCGGTGCCCTCGGCCCCCAGCCGCAGCGGCACCGGGTGACGCGTCCCGCGGGTCCGGTAGACCATGGCCCACTCGTGCAGCCCGAAGCAGCCCAGGTGCGCGGGCCGGGAGGCGGTCGCCTCCAGCAGGCCGCGGACGAAGGCGATCGTCGCCGGCCGGATCGTTGCGGGGTCGACGCGGCTCCCGTCGGGGGAGTAGTGCCTCCACCCGGCGCGCTCGGCGGCGTCCTCGAGCACCACGGCCGCCCCCGGGTGCCAGACCCGCAGCCGGTTGGGGCGCGTGGGGTAGTAGGTGAAGAGGAAGTCCTCGACGGGGTGGGCCTCATGGCGCTCCCGACGCGCACGGTGGGCGGCGGTGAGCGCGTCGGCGCGCTCGGCGTGCGCCCGGGCACGGGCGCGCCAGGTCGGGGCGTCGAGGTGGAGCATGGCGTGCTCCAGGGTGCCCTACCCGGGAGCCGCGACGGCCGCTCGCCGTCGGCGGAGCAGCAGCACGACCTCCCGCACCGCCATCACCAGCGCGAACGTCCCGAACACCAGCCCGAGCACGACGTTGCCCAGCGCCAGCGCGAGCAGTGCACCGGCGACGGCGCCCGGGGCGGCCGCCATGCCCAGGAGCATCGCGATCCGGAACGAGGCCGTCCCCTGCCGCAGGTGCGAGAGGCCACCGACCAGGGAGTTCGGCCCGAACACGAGCAGGGAGGTGCCCGCCGCGGTGTGCAGGTCGACCCCGAAGAGCAGGACGAGGGCCGGGACCGCGAGCAGCCCGCCCCCGAGGCCCATCGCGCCCGCCCAGGCCCCGACGACGATCCCGACGACGACGGCCGCGGGCACCACGAACCACGGCGTCGCCAGGAGCCGGGCGGGGACCACCGCACCGCCCTGCGCCGGGTCGAGCCCGGCGGCGTCGAGGTAGAGCTTGGCCGCGGTGAGGACCAGGATGACGCTCAGCAGGACGCGCAGCAGCGTCTCCGAGGCCCGGGCGACCAGCTTGGCGCCGTAGAAGCCGCCGATCATGCCGCCGACGATCATCCCCGATCCGGCCCGCAGGTCGATCGTGCCGCCGACGAGCCAGTACACGAGCGCCCCGGCAACGCACACCCAGGTGGCCGCGAGGGTGGACGTGCCGTGGACCCGGGGCCGGGACATCGTGGTGTAGTGGTCGAGCGCGGGCACGGTCAGCACCCCGTTGCCACCGCCGAGCAGGCCCCCGACCACGCCGCTGACGAGCCCGATGCCCAGCATGCGCCCGTCGCTGCGCTCACCGGAGTCCGCCCGCTCGCCCACGGCCGGTCATCGTCGCCGACGTGGCCCGTCCCGGCCGGGTGGGGACCGCCCGTGGCCGGCGCCGCCGCCTCGGGTACACCTGGGGCGTGAGCGATCCCCTGCTCGTCGTGCCCGGCGAGGGCGCCGACGACACCGCCCCGGCACCCGACGAGCCGCGGCGGCCCGAGGAGCGCGCCACCGGCGTGGGCTCGCTGCCCGGCACCGATCACCGCGAGGCCGCGCGCACCGTCGTCGGGGAGCTGCCGGACTTCCCCCACGTCCCCGAGCTGCCCGCGCGCGGGGTGGGCGCGGACCTGATCGGGCGGACCGCGGCGCTGCTGGTCGACCTCGCCGTGGAGGTGTGGCCCTCGGGCTACCGCGTCACGTCCCGGGCGGGCGGTCACCACCGCCGCGGCGTCGAGCTGCTCGCCCGCGACGTCGACGCGCTCGACGAGGCACTGGGCGAGACGGGAGCCGCGCCGCGGCGGGTGAAGACGCAGGTCGCGGGGCCGTGGACACTGGCCGCCGGCGTCGAGCTGCGCAGCGGGAACCGGGTGCTCACCGATCCCGGCGCGGTCACCGAGTTCACCGAGAGCCTCGCCGAGGGGCTGCGGGGCCACGTCGCCGAGCTGGCCCGCCGGACCGGCGCGGGCGTGGTGGTGCAGCTCGACGAGCCGACGCTGCCCGCGGTCCTCGCCGGCTCCCTGCCCACCCCGAGCGGGTACGGCACCGTCCGGACGGTCCCCGGCGCCGACGCCCGCGCCGGGCTGGCCACGCTGGTGACGGCGGCGCGGGACGCGGGCGCCGTGGGTGTCGTCGTCCACTGCTGCCACCCGACTCCGCCGCTGGCCCTGCTGGGCGCGACCGGGGCGGACGCGGTGGCGGTCGACCTCACGGCCCTGGACCGCTCGGGCGCGGTCCTCGACGCCCTGGGCGAGCTGTGGGACGCGCCCACGGAGCTGTGGCTGGGTGTGGTGCCCTCGACCGACCCGGAGGGACGCCCGGAGCTGGCGGACCTGGCTCGGCCCGCGCTGGAGCTCGCCGACCGCCTGGGCTTCGACCGCGCGCGGCTGGCCGACCGCGCCGTCGTCACCCCCGCCTGCGGTCTGGCGGGGGCGACCCCGGGATGGGCGCGGACCGCCATGGGCCGGGCCGTCGAGCTGGCGCGGGCGTTCGCGGACCCGCCGTCGTCCTGGTAGATCGTCCCGGTGAGCCGGGAGTGACTGTCGGACCCCGCGGCTACCCTCGGCGCCGTGACCAGCGAGAGCACCGCTGAGGCGGCCCTGACCACGGCCGACGTCCCCGCCGACGCGCAGGCGCGCCACGTCGAGCTGGCCGAGATCGTGGCCGACCACCAGTTCCGCTACTACGTGCTGGACGCGCCGATCGTCACCGACGGCGAGTTCGACGAGCTGTTCGTCGAGCTGACCGCCCTCGAGGAGCAGTACCCGTCGCTGGTGACGCCGTCGAGCCCGACGCAGCGCGTCGGCGGCGGGTTCTCCACCGACTTCGTCGCGGTCGACCACCTCGAGCGGATGCTCTCGCTGGACAACGCGTTCGAGCCCGAGGAGCTGCGCGAGTGGGTCCTGCGGGTGCAGCGCGAGCTCGACTTCCCCAGCGAGGAGCTGCAGTACCTGTGCGAGCTCAAGATCGACGGGCTCGCGGTCAACCTGCTCTACGAGGACGGCCACCTGACGCGGGCCCTCACCCGGGGCGACGGGCGCACCGGTGAGGACATCACCCTCAACATGCGCACCCTCGAGGACATCCCCACCGAGCTCACCGGCACCGACGAGTTCCCGGTGCCCGAGCTCATCGAGGTGCGCGGCGAGGTGTTCTTCCGCCTCACCGACTTCGAGGAGCTCAACGCCGGGTTGGTCGCGGCAGGCAAGCAGCCGTTCGCCAACCCGCGCAACTCCGCGGCCGGCAGCCTGCGCCAGAAGGACCCGCGGGTCACCGCCACCCGCCCGCTGCACATGATCTGCCACGGGCTGGGCAGGCGGCGGGGCTTCACCCCGGAGCGGCAGTCCCAGGCGTACGACGCGCTCGCCGCGTGGGGCCTGCCGGTGTCCACCCACACCCGCGTGCTGCACGGGGTGGACGCGGTCATCGAGCACACCCGCTACTGGGGCGAGCACCGCCACGATGCCGAGCACGAGATCGACGGCGTGGTGGTCAAGGTCGACGACGTCGCGCTGCAACGGCGCCTGGGCTCCACCGCACGGGCGCCGCGGTGGGCGATCGCCTACAAGTACCCGCCGGAGCAGGCCACGACGACGCTGCGCAACATCAGCGTCAACGTCGGCCGGACGGGGCGAGTCACGCCGTTCGCGGAGATGGACCCGGTCCTGGTCGCGGGCTCCACGGTGTCACTGGCGACGCTGCACAACGCCGGCGAGGTCGAGCGCAAGGGCGTCCTCATCGGGGACCGCGTGATCATCCGTAAGGCCGGTGACGTCATCCCCGAGGTGCTCGGGCCGGTCGTCGAGGCCCGCGACGGCAGCGAGCACGCCTTCGTCATGCCCACGCGCTGCCCCGAGTGCGGGACCGAGCTGCGGCAGATGCGCGAGGGCGACAAGGACCTCCGCTGCCCGAACGCCCGGTCCTGCCCCGCGCAGCTGCGCGAGCGCCTCTTCCACGTCGCCGGGCGCGGCGCGTTCGACATCGAGGTCCTCGGCTACGAGGCCGCCACCGCGCTGCTGACGGCGGGCGCCGTGCAGGACGAGGGCGACGTGTTCGCCCTCACCGAGGACGACCTCGCCGAGGTCCCGCTCTTCCGCACCAAGGCCGGCCAGCTCTCGGCGAACGGCCGCAAGCTGCTGACCAACCTGGAGTCGGCCAAGCACCGGCCCCTGTGGAAGGTCCTGGTGGGGCTCTCGATCCGCCACGTCGGACCCACCGCCGCGCAGGCCCTCGCCCGGCAGTTCCGGTCGATCGACGCGATCGACGCCGCGAGCGAGGAGGACCTGGCCGCGGTCGACGGCGTCGGCCCCACCATCGCGGCGGCGGTGCGCGAGTGGTTCTCGGTCGACTGGCACCGCGAGGTCGTCGAGAAGTGGCGCGCTGCCGGGGTCGACCTCGCCGAGGCGGTCGACGAGTCGACCCCGCGCACGCTCGAGGGTCTCTCGATCGTCGTCACCGGGTCGTTGCCGACGTTCTCCCGCGACGAGGCCAAGGAGGCCATCCTCGCCCGCGGCGGCCGGGCGGCGGGCTCGGTGTCGAAGACGACGGCGTTCGTCGTCGTCGGGGACGAACCGGGCTCGAAGTACGACAAGGCGGTGGCCGCGAAGGTCCCGATCCTCGACGAGGACGGCTTCCGCGTGCTCCTCGAGCAGGGCCCGGACGCGGCGCGGGAGAACGCGCAGGTCCCGGAGGCGGCGGCGCCGAGCGAGGAGTAGCCGGGGCCGGTCACTCTGCGGCGTCTACTCGGGCGTCCGGGTGGGATGTGGCCGAAACGCGTGCAGACGCACGTGCAGACGTTGATGTCGGAGCCGGAAAGGTTGAAGCTGGTCCCATATCCTGGTGGCGACGTCGCGCGAGCGGCCCCCGGGACGGACGAGGAGGTGGCGAGGAGATGCTCCAGTGCTGCCCCAACGGCGCCCGCCCCGCCGACGTCTACCCGGCGGTCCCGATGACGCCGCGCCACCTGGCCCGGGACGCCCGCGCGGTCGCCGGCCTCGGGGTGACGAGCTTCCACGTGCACCCGCGCGACGTCGACGGCCAGGAGAGCCTCGACCCCGGGCCGATCGGCGCGGTGGTGTCGGCGATCCGCCAGGCGGCGCCGTCGATGGAGATCGGCGTGACCACCGCGCGCTGGGTGGAGCCCGACCCGTTCAAGCGCACCGACCTCGTGCAGCAGTGGTCCCGCCTGCCCGACCACGCCCGCCCCGACGTCGCCTCGGTCAACGTGCACGAGCGGGGCTGGGAGATCGTCTGCGAGGCGCTCGAGTCGGTCGGCATCGGCATCGAGCTCGGGGTGTGGACCACGGGGGACGCCGTGCAGCTCAAGCAGGCCGGGGTCCCGCGCGGGACCGTGCGGGTGCTCGCGGAGGTCACGGTGACCGACCCGGAGACCGCCGTCGCCGAGGCCGTCCGGATCCTCAAGGCGCTCGGGCCGATGCAGGTGCCGATCCTGCTCCACGGCGAAGAGGGCGGCGCATGGCCGGTCCTCGACTACGCGCGCCGCAACAACCTCGACACCCGCATGGGCTTCGAGGACACCCTCAAGGGCCCCGACGGCACCTGGCTCGCCACCGGCAACGAGGAGCTCGTCCGTTACGCCCTGGGCCAGGCGGTGCAGCCGCGGCTGGCGGAGCGCCGCCGGCCCGGCCGGGGGCCGAACCTCGCCGGGTTCCGCGCCCGCTCCGAGCAGCGTCGCTGAGCCGGGCGTCACGGTGCGCCGGCCGCCGGGATCTCAGCCGGTCATGGTGGCCACGATGCCGGCGAGGTGCGAGATGCGCGCCAGCTCCGACGGACGGAACGCCGGGCCGCCCGGTCGTCCGAGCACCAGGGCCCGGTCCGGGCGTCCCAGCGGCGCGGCGGCCAGCTCGGTGTCCAGGTCGGTCCAGGCCGCGGGCACCTCGTGGCCGCGGGCCGGGTCGATGACCGTCGCCTTCGCCAGCGGCAGCCAGGGCAGCGTCTCCGCCTCGGTCTCCGGGGCCGCCGAGCTCGCGGCGACCCGGTGCACCCGCGTCCCGCCGTCGCCCCACACGTCGCCGGTCGAGGCCTCGACGACCAGCGCCCAGGCCGACCGGAAGATCCGGGGGACCGCGTCCGCGAGCAGCGCGATCCCGGCGTCGGGGTCGGCCGCCACGGCTTCGACGAGCTCGAGCTCGCGGGCGGTGTCGAGTGGTCCGAAGAACGGGCGCACCGACTCGACGGTCACGTCGCGCACCGACTCCGCCGCGGTGATGAGCACGTCGGGGGGCCGGGCCGAGGGCAGGTCGACCACCAGGTCGTCGACCGCGACGCCCTGGTGCCGCTCCACCACGTCGACGGACAGGATGTCCGCGCCCTCGCCGCCGAGGGCCGACGCGACCGCGCCGAGGGTGCCCGGCCGGTCGGGCAGCACCACTCGCAGGAGGTAGGTCACATCGCCTCCGTCCCCGGTGATCGTCCCGCCGAGCGCCTCACAACCACATCGCCACCTCGCCGTACCGCCACTGCCGGGACCCGGCGCGTCCCGCAGGGCACGCCGACGAGCCCGTCGGCATCGCGCGCTCCGTCGGGCGCGGCGAGTGTGCCAGTCGAGCCCGACACCGAGCGAGGACCCGGGGTCGGGCCCGGCGGGAGGTGGGCATCGCGGCGGAGCGGTAAACCTGTGGGGGACGACGCCGGCCGACCGGGGGCGGGTCGCCCGAAACCGCGTCGAGGCGCCCGGCGCGCGACGCCTAGGATGGATCGGTCCCGGCTCGTCACGGGGATCCCTGGCGGATTCCCACTCGGAGGATCATGTCCGACATCACGCGCGAGGACGTCGCCCACCTCGCCCGACTGGCCCGGCTGGCCGTCACCGACGACGAGCTCGACGTGTTCTCCGGCCAGCTCGACGCCATCCTCGACACCGTCGGCCGGGTGTCGGAGATCGACGACGACGTCCCGCCCACCAGCCACGTCGCCCCGCTGACCAACGTCCTGCGCGCCGACGAGCCCGAGCCCTCCCTCGACCGGGAGGCCGCCCTCGCGGGCGCCCCGGCCGCCGAGGAGGGCCGCTTCCGCGTGCCGCGCATCCTGGGGGAGGAGCCGTGAGCGGTTCCGACACCGACGCCCTGACCCGCCTCGACGCCGCCGAGCTCGCCCGGCGCGTCCAGGCCCGCGAGGTCTCCTCGGTCGAGGTGACCCGCGCCCACCTGGAGCGCATCGAGGCCGTCGAGCGCACCGGCCTCAACGCGTTCCTGCACGTCGCCGCCGACCAGGCCCTCGCCGCCGCGGCGGCCGTCGACGACGAGATCGCCGCGGGCACCGTGCGCAGCCCGCTGGCCGGGGTCCCGGTGGCGATCAAGGACAACATGACCACCCGCGACATGCCGACCACCTGCGCGTCGCGGATCCTCGACGGCTGGCGCCCGCCCTACGACGCCACCGTGGTGCGCCGGCTGCGCGACGCCGGCCTGGTGCCGCTGGGCAAGACCAACCTCGACGAGTTCGCCATGGGCGGGTCGAACGAGAACTCCGCCTACGGCGCCGTCCGCAACCCGTGGGACCGGACCCGGGTGCCCGGCGGGTCCAGCGGCGGGTCCGCCGCCGCGACCGCGGTCGGCGAGGCCCCGCTGGCGCTGGGCAGCGACACCGGCGGGTCGATCCGCCAGCCCGGGGCCTTCACCGGCACCGTCGGGATGAAGCCGACCTACGGCACCGTCTCGCGCTACGGGCTGGTGGCGTTCTCGTCCTCGCTCGACCAGATCGGGCCGCTCGGGCGCACCGTGCTCGACGCCGCGATGCTGCACGAGGTGGTCGGCGGGCACGACCCGTGCGACCAGACCTCGATCGACGCCCCGCTCCCACCCGTCGTCGAGGCGGCGCTGGCCGGGGCGCGCGGCGACCTCGCCGGCGTGCGCGTCGGCGTCGTCACCGAGCTGTCCGGGGAGGGTTACCAGCCCGGCGTGCTCGCGGCGTTCACCGACGCCGTGCGGGTCCTCACCGAGCTGGGCGCGGAGGTCGTCGAGGTCTCCTGCCCCTCGTTCACCTACGCGATGCCGGCCTACTACCTCATCGCGCCGAGCGAGGCGTCGTCGAACCTCGCCCGCTTCGACGCGATGCGCTACGGCCTGCGCGTCGGTGACGACGGGTCGCGCTCGACCGACGAGGTCATGTCGGCCACCCGCGAGGCCGGCTTCGGCCCCGAGGTCAAGCGGCGCATCATGATCGGCACGCACGCCCTGTCCGCGGGGTCCTACGACGCCCTCTACGGCAAGGCGCAGAAGGTGCGCACGCTCATCGTGCGGGACTTCACCGCGGCCTTCGAGCGCTGCGACGTGCTGGTCTCCCCGACGGTTCCCACCACGGCGTTCCCCATCGGCGACCGCGTCGACGACCCGGTCTCGATGTACCTCGCCGACCTCTGCACGATCCCCGCGAACCTGGCGGGGATCGCGGGGCTGTCGGTGCCGTGCGGCCTGGCCCCCGAGGACGGCATGCCGGTCGGGCTGCAGGTGATGACGCCGGCGCTCGCCGACGACCGGGCCTACCGCGTCGGCGCCGCCTACGAGACCGCCCGGGACGCCGCGTCGGGCGTGCCCTTCGCCTCGACCGTCCCCGATCCCGCCGCCCTGGAGACCGCGTCATGACCAGCCCGGGAGGAAGCAGCGCGGTCGAGGCCGCGCCCTACACCGTCGAGGAGGTCTGCGAACGCTTCGACCCCGTGATGGGGCTCGAGGTGCACGTGGAGCTCAACACCGCCACCAAGATGTTCTGCGGCTGCCGCAACGAGTTCGGCGCGGAGCCCAACACCCACGTCTGCCCGGTGTGCCTCGGCCTGCCCGGCTCGCTGCCGCGCGTCAACGCCCGCGCGGTCGAGAGCGCGGTGACGATCGGCCTCGCCCTGAACTGCTCGGTCCGCGAGCGGAGCGGCTTCGCCCGGAAGAACTACTTCTATCCGGACATGCCGAAGAACTTCCAGATCTCCCAGTACGAGGACCCGATCGTCTTCGACGGCTACCTCGACGTACCGCTCGACGACGGGTCGACGTGGCGGGTGGAGATCGAGCGCGCGCACATGGAGGAGGACACCGGCAAGTCGCTGCACATGGGCGGCGCCACCGGACGCATCCACGGCGCCGACTACTCGCTGCTCGACTACAACCGGGCCGGGGTGCCCCTCATCGAGATCGTCAGCAAGCCGATCACCGGAGCGGGCGTGCGCGCCCCCGAGGTGGCGCGGGCCTACGTCTCGGCGCTGCGCGACGTCGTCAAGGGCCTGGGCGTCTCGGACGTGCGGATGGACCAGGGTTCCATGCGCTGCGACGCGAACGTCTCGCTCATGCCCAAGGGCGCGACGACGTTCGGCACCCGTACCGAGACCAAGAACGTCAACTCGCTGCGCTCGGTCGAGCGGGCGGTGCGCTACGAGATGGGCCGGCAGGCGGGCGTCCTGCTCGCCGACGGGACGGTCCGGCAGGAGACCCGCCACTTCGACGAGCAGTCCGGGACGACCTCGCCCGGCCGCGCGAAGGAGACCCTCGCCGACTACCGCTACTTCCCCGAGCCGGACCTGGTGCCCATCGAGCCCTCGAGCGACTGGGTGGAGCGGTTGCGGGCCGGGCTGCCGGAGCGGCCGTGGGAGCGGCGCGCGCGCATCCGGTCCGACTGGGGGCTCTCGGACGAGGAGATGCGGGACCTGGTCAACGCGGACGCGCTCGACCTGGTGGCCGCCACCGTCGAGGCGGGCGCGCCCTCGGAGTCGGCCCGCTCGTGGTGGGTGTCCTACCTCGCCCAGCAGGCCAACACCCAGGGCGTGGCGCTCCCCGAGCTGGCCATCACCCCGGAGCAGGTCGCGCGGGTGATCGCACTGGTGTCCGAGGGGACACTGACCAACAAGCTGGCCCGCCAGGTCGTCGACGGGGTGCTGGCCGGCGAGGGCTCGCCCGACGACGTCGTCGCCGGGCGCGGGCTCGCCGTCGTCAGCGACGACTCGGCCCTCACCGCCGCCGTCGACGAGGCCCTCGCCGCGCAGCCCGCCGTCGCGGAGAAGATCCGGGCGGGCAAGACGAAGGCGGCCGGCGCGATCGTGGGCGCGGTGATGAAGGCGACCCGCGGGCAGGCCGACGCCGCGCGCGTGAACGAACTGGTGCTCGAGCGGGTCGGCGCCACCTCCTAGGCCGTCGAACGCCTCCACCGCCTCCGAACCCCCGGTCGCTCCGCGCGACCGGGGGTTCGTCGTCGCGGAGGGTGACCTGGACTACTCCCAGGGACTCGCCGTGACCGATCCGTAACCCAAATAGGACTCATCCGTTGGGGTGTGCGGAGAACAGCTCGTGGCTGGACTCCAGGCGGAGGCAATCTTGATCCTCCGACCGGTCGTATCCCGCACACCGATAGGAGGGGGCCTTCGCATGGGTCATCACGCTCCCCACTCGTCGTCCCACGCCGCTCGACTCGCGGGACGGGGAGCCTTCACGGCTGCCGCCGCTCTCGCCCTCGCCGGCGGCACCGCGTCGCTGGCGTTCGCGTCCGAGGCGCCGCACGCGCCGACGGCCCACGACGTCGCGGAGCACGTCACCGACGGCACCCACAAGGTGCAGGACGCCGCCGCGGCGTCCCCGTCCTCGAAGGTCTCGCACGTGTCGGCGCACGACGTCCCCGACTCGATGAAGAGCCACCCCGGAGATGCGAAGAGCGGGGCGAGCCACGCCGCGTCGACCCTGAAGAGCCAGGCGCCGTCGCTGCCGAGCCACGCGCCGTCCTCGGTGCCGCAGGCGCCCACCCAGCTGCCGATCTCCGGCATGGCGGGCGACACGGGCCACGCCCTGTCGAACGCCGCGGTCGACGCGCAGCACGCGCACACCAACTGGGCCGCCGCGACGAAGGACGGCCTGACCTCCCACGAGGCCGGCGACCAGCTCGGGCTCATGAAGACCGACGTGGAGCACGCCGCCGGGAACGGCAAGGCCGACCTCACCCACTGGGGCTCGGCGCTCGGCGGCAGCGCCCCGCAGCTGAACAGCGTCCTGTCCTTCTAGTCGGACCCGTCCGGGGCTCCCCAACCCCGGGCGTGCGGCGGCTCTCGCCCGGACCTCCCGACCGACTCCGACACGGTCGGACGGCCCGGAGCCGAACCGTCCGCTCCCCATCCACGGCCCCGTCCCCGCACCGCTGCCCCGGTGCCGGGGGCGGGGCCGTGGCTCGTTCTGTCGCGCCGAGGCGACGCCGGGTCACCGCTCCTGCGTCGCGGTGCACCAGCCGTCGCCGGCGCGGAGGGCGGGGCTCCGTTCCTAATCCGGGCCGGAGCCGCCGCCCGACGGCGGGCGGATGCGGATGACGCGGTCGTCCGTGGCGCCCGGCGCGCCGCCGGGGTCCTTGTTCGCGGTGCCGATCCAGAGTATGCCGTCGGAGGCGAGGTCGGCGCCGGAGATGCGGCCATAGGTGTTCTGCAGGACCGCCTGGGGGGTGCCGACGAAGCGGCCCTCGGCCGTCGGCCTGAGTGCGAAGATCGCCTTGGTGTCGCTCAGCCCGACGAAGAGCGAGCCGCCCCCGGCCGCGCACCCGTCGACCCCTGGCCGGTCGGGCCAGGTCCACGCCGGCGCGGCCGCCGCGGCGGCCCCGGGCACCGAGCCCGGCCGGACGCCCAGCAGGACGTCGCGGGGACCCGCGCGGTCGGTCACCCAGGTCGTGCCGGAGACGACGTCGGGGCACACGTCGCCGGGGGAGTGCAGGCCGGAGCCGACGACCGGCGACCCCGCGACGGGGTCGCCCGGTGCGGGGCGCCCGAACGGGTCGATGCGCAGCAGCTTGCCGGCGAGGGAGGTCGGGGTGGCCGCCACGGCCGGGTCGCCCGCGTCGCCGGTGGCGACCAGCAGCGTCCCGTTCGGCTCCACGCCGATCGCGCCGCGGTTGCCCGACGCCCCGCGCGGGATGCCGGACAGCACCGGCTTCGGCACGTCGCCCTGGGCGATCCGCAGCACGGTGTTCCCGGCGCCCGTCGTCGCGTAGGCGTAGACGAGCTGGTCCTCGTCGTAGCTGGGGGAGAGCGCGAGTCCGGTCAGCCCGCCGTCGCCCGTGGCGTCCACGGGCACCGTCGCGACGACCTGCGGCGCCGTGTCGGGCGCCACGCGCACGATGCGCCCCGTCGTGCGCTCCGCGGCGAGCGCGGCCTGCCCGCCCGGCAGCGTCACGACCGCCGAGACCGGCGCGAGGCACGTCGCCACCACCTGCGGGTCGGGGTCCACGCAGGGGCCCGGCGCCGGGGCGGGCCCGCTCGCCGGCGGCGGTCCGGGCTGCGAGGGCTCCGAGGGGGCGGGCGACTGCGGGGAGGGGACCTTCTCCGGGCCGATCTCGGGGTTGTCGCGCCACGGTTGCGACGACGCGTCCGGGAACCGCGCGCACCCCGCGACGAGCAGGGCGAGCACGACGAGCAGCACCGCCGCGGCGCCACGGACGCGGGACGACGGACCGGACACGGGCGGACAGCCTAGGCGTGACCGGCTGAGCGCACCGTGAACCGGTCGGGCCGCCCCGCCGCCGAGCGCACTAGCCTCGGAGTGGTGGCCGAGAAGAGCGAGCTGATCGTCCTGGTGCCCGACGAGGTCGGGGAGCGCGCCCTCGCCGCGCTCGAGGGCGTGCGGCCGGTGCGCTACGACGAGTCCGCCGGCCCCGAGGGGCTGCCGCCCGAGTCGGCCGAGGCCGAGGTCCTGATCCCGGGGTTCCTGTCCCAGGACGCCGCGGCGGCGATGATCCAGGCCTGTCCGAAGGTGCGCCTGGTGCAGCTGCTCTCGGCGGGCGCGGAGAAGTTCGTCGGCCACCTCCCCAAGGGCGTCGCCCTCTCCGACTGCCGGGGCGCCCACGGCGGGGTCACCGCGGAGTGGGTGCTCGCCGTCGTCCTCGCGGTGGTCCGCGAGATCCCGGCGTTCGTGCGCAACCAGCTCTCCGGGACCTGGGACCAGCACGTCACCGACACCCTGACCGGCAAGCACGTGCTGCTCGTCGGCGCCGGCGATCTCGCCGAGCAGACCGCGCGGCGGCTCGCGCCGTTCGACGTCGGGTCGGTGACGCGGGTGGGCACCCGGGCGCGCGAGGGTGTACACGGGGTCGACGAGCTGCCCGACCTGCTGCCCGAGGCCGGCGTCGTCGTGCTCCTCGTGCCCCTCACCGACGCGACCCGCGGTCTGGTCGACGCCGGGTTCCTCGCCCGGATGGCCGACGGCGCGATCCTCGTCAACGCCGCCCGCGGACCCGTCGTGGACACCGACGCCCTGCTCGCGGAGCTGCAGGCCGGGCGGCTGCGGGCCGCGGTCGACGTCACCGACCCCGAGCCGCTGCCGGCCGACCACCCGCTCTGGTCGGCGCCGGGCCTGCTGCTCACCCCGCACGTCGGAGGCAGCGTGCCGGGGCACCTCGAGCGCGCCTACCGCGTCGTCGTCACCCAGCTCGAGGCGGTGCTCGCCGGGCAGGACCCGCCCAACCTCGTCGTCGGGCAGTACTAGATCGACGCAGCATCGGATCCGCGTGGCGACGTGATCACTCGTTCGTGGCGCCCTAGGCTCCCGGCCCGTGGCCTGGCGCAGGAGCACCGCCGCGGCCGAGCCCGGCGCCGGGGACCAGGTGTCGGTGTTCGGCTTCGCGGGGGCACCGAGCGACACCGCGGTCTTCCCCTGGCGCGTCGGTGACGACGCGCTCGGCTCCCCGGCCGACGAACCGGTGGCGACGCGGGCGGTGCTCGTCCGGCCGTGGGGCGCCGACGTGGGGCTGCTGCTGGTCCGGGTCGTGCTCGGCCTCACGGCCCTGCTCCACGGTGCGCGGGCGCTGTTCGACCTGCCGCGCGGGCACGGGTCCGCCGACGCCGTGGCCGGGCTCGTCGCGGGGTACGGCTTCGCGCCGGTGGGCCCGCTCGTCACCGCCTACGGGTGGGCGGAGCTCGCGGCGGGGGTGCTCGTGGGGCTCGGCGTGTTCGCGTCGTTCGCCGCGTCCGCGCTGGTGGCGATCGGCGCGGTGGCGCTGGGCCTGAGCCTCCCCGCCGCGTGGTCGGCGCTCACCGTCGGCCCGATCGAGGCGCCGCTCTTCGGGCTGGTGCTGGCGGCCGTCGTGGTGCTGGTGGGGCCGGGTCGCATCAGCGGCGACGCCGACCGGGCCTGGTTCCGCGCCCAGACCCCGGTCGGCGTCGCGTGCACGATCATCGGTGTCGGGACCGGGCTGACGGTGCTGTTCGCGTTCCGCTGAAGCGCAGCGCCCGCGGCGACGACGGCTGACGCTCCGCGACGGAGGAGCGGAGGGTCAGCTGCGGCGTCTTGCCGCGAGTTACAGCACGCGGACGGCGCCCGTGGACCCGGAGGTCACCAGCTTCGCGTAGGCGCGCAGGGCGCTCGTCAGGTTCCGGTGCCGCTCCTGTGCGGGCTGCCACGGACGCTCCGAGGCATCCATCTTGGCGCGCCGCTCGGCGAGCACGTCGTCGTCGACGAGCAGCTCGATCCGCCGGGAGTCGACGTCGATGAGGATCCGGTCGCCGTTCTCGACCAGGCCGATCGCGCCGCCGGCCGCCGCCTCGGGGGAGATGTGCCCGACGCTGATGCCCGACGACCCGCCGGAGAAGCGGCCGTCGGTGATCAGCGCGCAGACCGCGCCCAGGCCCGCGCCCTTGAGGAACGCCGTCGGGTGCAGCATCTCCTGCATGCCCGGCCCGCCGGCGGGGCCCTCGTAGCGCACGACGACGACGTCGCCCGGCTGCACCTCGCGGTTGAGGATGATCGAGACGGCCTCCTCCTGGGAGTCGACGACGCGCGCCGGCCCCTGGAAGTGCCGCCCGTCCTCGGGTAGCCCGGCGCTCTTGATGACGGCGCCCTCGGTGGAGAGGTTGCCGGTGAGGACGGCGAGCCCGCCGTCGGCGCTGTGCGCGTGCGCGACGTCGCGGATGCACCCGCCGGCGGCGTCGGTGTCGAGCGAGCTCCACCGGTTCGTCGTGGAGAACGGCTCGGTGGTCCGGACGCCGCCCGGGGCGGCGTGGTACAGCTCGACCGCCTCGTCGGAGGGCTGCTCGCCGCGGACGTCCCAGGCGCCGAGCCAGGCCTCGAGGCTGTCGGCGTGCACGGCGTGCACGTCGCGGTGGAGCAGCCCGCCGCGGTCCAGCTCGCCGAGGATGGCGGCGATGCCGCCGGCGCGGTGGACGTCCTCCATGTGGTAGCTGGAGTTCGGCGCGACCTTGGAGACGCACGGCACCCGGCGGCTGACCGCGTCGATGTCGGCGAGGGTGAACGCCAGGCCGGCCTCGTGCGCGGCGGCGAGGATGTGCAGCACGGTGTTGGTGGAGCCGCCCATCGCGACGTCGAGCGCCATGGCGTTCTCGAACGCGTGCCGGTCCGCGACGTTGCGCGGCAGCACCGACTCGTCGTCGTGCTCGTAGTACCGGCGGGCCAGCTCGACGACCGTGGTGCCAGCCCGCTCGAAGAGCGCCTTGCGGGCGGCGTGGGTGGCGAGGGTGGAGCCGTTGCCGGGCAGGGAGAGCCCGAGCGCCTCGGTCAGGCAGTTCATCGAGTTCGCCGTGAACATGCCCGAGCAGGAGCCGCAGGTCGGGCAGGCGGAGCGCTCGACCTCGGTGAGGCCCTCGTCGTCGACCTGGCTCGAGGCGCTGGCCGAGATGGCGGTGATGAGGTCGGTCGGGGCCTGCGCGACGCCCCCGACGACGACCGCCTTGCCGGCCTCCATCGGCCCGCTGGACACGAACACCGTCGGGATGTTGAGGCGCATCGCCGCGTTGAGCATCCCCGGGGTGATCTTGTCGCAGTTCGAGATGCAGACCAGGGCGTCGACGGCGTGGCCCTGAACCATGTGCTCGACCGAGTCGGCGATCACCTCGCGGCTCGGCAGCGAGTGCAGCATCCCGCCGTGCCCCATCGCGATGCCGTCGTCGACCGCGATGGTGTGGAACTCCCGCGCGATGCCGCCCGCCTCGCGCACCGCGCCCGCCACGAGCTCGCCCATCTCCTTGAGGTGGACGTGGCCCGGCACGAACTGCGTGTAGGAGTTCGCGATCGCCACGAGCGGCTTGCCGAAGTCGTCGTCGGTCATGCCGGTGGCCCGCCACAGGGCGCGGGCGCCGGCGGCGTTGCGGCCCTGGGTGGTGACGCGGGAGCGGAGCGGCGGCACGGGAGGTCCTCCTGAACGGACGCGGGTGACGGGCCGCGATACGCGGCACCCGAGGACGTTACGCCCGACGAGGTCGGACCCTTCCGGTCAGCGGGAGTCGGGCCCGGCGTCCTCGGGGGCCTGGTCGTCGGGGGCCTGGTCGGTGGTCTCGTCCTCGAGGTCCTGACGCTCCCGCAGGCGGGCGATGCGCATGCGCGCGGCCTCGAGCTCGCGGGCGTGCTCGGCGGCGGCCTCGGCCTCGGCGGGGCTCGGTGCGCTGACCCGGCCGCCGCTGGCCTCGCCGACCCGGCCCAGGTCCCGGATGCGGACGCCGCGCAGCTCGAGGTCGGTGTCGTCCGACCCGACGGCGTGCACCCAGCCCCGCTGGACCAGCCGCAGCGTCGCCACCTCCGACCACGCCATCGAGCGCGTCCGCACCACGCCCCGGACGTGCACGCCGTCGGTGTCCACCCGCGTGCGGGAGCGGACGACCCAGGCCGCGGCGGCCACCGGGATCCCGAACAGCAGGAACCACGCCCCGCCCTGGAACGCGATCGGTGAGAGGCAGAGCGCGAGGAACCCGATCGCGATCAGCGAGACCGTCGGCACTGCCCGGAAGGTCGCCGGGCGTGCGGGTGCCGCCTCGTCCGTCGGCGCGCCGCCCGGTTCGTCCGTGGGCACCGTGGTCGTCCCCCGCTCCTCGCTCACTCCCGCGATGGTGCCAGCAGCGACCGCGCCCCGCCCCGGCAGCGCCTCGGCGTCGGCGCCGCGGGACGGATCACTCGCGGCAGGGCTGGCCGGGCCCCGCGGGCGTCGTGATACCGTCCTCCGCGTGCAGCACCGAATTCTCGTACTCGCCGGGCGCGTCAGCGTCTGACGAGCTCCGTGCTCGCTGCCCGAAGACCCCTGACGCGCCTGCCCTCTCCGCCACCCGGCGGCGAGGGCCTTTTTGTGTCGGAAGCAGTCGTGTTCCGCGCAGGCGTGTCCGCACCCATCTCGTCCCGACCAGAGGCTGATCACCGATGACCACAGCCAGACCGCGTCCAGCGCCGCGATCCGGCGCGCCGACCGAGCAGCAGGACGCGGCGGCGCAACCCGCGCCGCGCCCGGCCGCACCCCGTCCGGCCCGCATCGAGCCCGTCCCCGCGACGGGCGCCCAGTCCCTCGTGCGCTCGCTCGAGGCGGTGGGCTGCGACGTCGTCTTCGGCATCCCCGGGGGAGCGATCCTCCCGGCCTACGACCCGCTCTACGACTCCACGCTCGTGCGCCACATCCTGGTGCGTCACGAGCAGGGCGCGGGCCACGCGGCCACCGGGTACGCGCAGGCCACCGGTCGGGTCGGCGTCTGCATCGCGACGTCGGGTCCTGGCGCCACCAACCTCGTGACGCCGCTGGCGGACGCGATGCTCGACTCGGTGCCGATCGTCGCGATCACCGGTCAGGTCGGGCGCAAGATGATCGGCACCGACGCCTTCCAGGAAGCCGACATCTGCGGCATCACGCTGCCGATCACCAAGCACAACATGCTGGTCACCGACCCGGCGGACATCCCGCGGGCGATCACCGAGGCCTTCCACATCGCGGCCACCGGCCGCCCCGGCCCCGTCCTGGTCGACCTGCCGAAGGACGTGCTCCAGGCGCAGACCACGTTCTCGTGGCCGGCCCAGATGGAGCTGCCGGGCTATCGCCCCACGACGAAGCCGCACGGCAAGCAGATCCGCGAGGCGGCCCGCCTCGTCTCGGCCGCGCGACGCCCGGTGCTCTACGTCGGCGGCGGCGTCGTCAAGGCCGAGGCGTCCGCGGAGCTGGTGGAGCTCGCCCGCCAGACCGGCGCACCCGTCGTCACCACCCTGATGGCGCGCGGCGCCTTCCCCGACTCGCACCCGCAGAACCTCGGCATGCCCGGCATGCACGGCACCGTCGCCGCGGTCGCCGCGATGCAGAAAGCCGATCTGCTCGTCGCGCTCGGCGCCCGCTTCGACGACCGCGTGACGGGCGACCTCACGACCTTCGCGCCCGAGGCGAAGATCGTGCACGCCGACATCGATCCCGCGGAGATCGGCAAGAACCGGGTCGCGGACGTCCCGATCGTCGGCGACGCCCGCGAGGTCATCGGCGAGCTGACGGCGGCCCTGCGCGCCTCCGACGCCCCGACCCCGGACCTCACGCCGTGGTGGAACCAGCTCACCTCCTGGCGCGAGACGTTCCCGCTCGGCTACGACGAGCCGGCCGACGGCACGCTGTCCCCGGAGTACGTCATCGAGCGGATCGGCAAGATCGCCGGCCCGGAGGCGATCTACGCGGCGGGCGTCGGCCAGCACCAGATGTGGGCCGCGCAGTTCATCGGCTACGAGCACCCGCGCACCTGGCTCAACTCCGGCGGCGCCGGGACCATGGGCTACGGCGTGCCGGCGGCGATGGGCGCCAAGGTCGGGAAGCCCGACACCACCGTCTGGTGCATCGACGGTGACGGCTGCTTCCAGATGACCAACCAGGAGCTGGCCACCTGCGCGATCGAGGGCATCCCGATCAAGGTCGCCGTCATCAACAACGGCAACCTCGGCATGGTCCGGCAGTGGCAGACGCTGTTCTACGGCGAGCGCTACTCGAACACCGAGCTGGGCACCCACACGCACCGGGTGCCCGACTTCGTCCTGCTCGCCGAGGCGCTGGGCTGCGAGGGCCTGCGCTGCGAGTCACGCGACGACGTCGACCGCGTGATCAACCAGGCGATGGCGATCACCGACCGCCCCGTCGTCATCGACTTCACCGTCGGCGCCGACGCCCAGGTCTGGCCGATGGTGGCCGCCGGCACCGGCAACGACCAGATCATGGCCGCCCGCGACATCCGGCCGCTGTTCGACGACCCCGAGGCCGGCGGCGCCGACGAGGTCGTCACCGACATCGAGCGCGAGGACGGCCCCCGATGACCGACCACACCCTCTCCGTCCTCGTCGAGGACAAGCCCGGCGTGCTGGCCCGGATCTCGGGCCTGTTCTCCCGGCGCGGCTACAACATCCAGTCGCTCGCCGTCGGGCCCACCGAGGAGGTCGGCATCTCGCGGATGACCATCTGCGTGAGCGTCGACGAGTTCCCCCTCGAGCAGGTCACCAAGCAGCTCAACAAGCTGGTGAACGTCATCAAGATCGTCGAGCTGGAGCCGACGACGTCGGTCCAGCGCGAGCTCGTGATGCTCAAGGTGCGTGCCGACGCGACGGTGCGCTCCCAGGTCCTCGAGGTGACCCAGATGTTCCGGGCCAAGGTGGTCGACGTCGCTCCCGACGCCGTCACCGTCGAGGCCACCGGCACCGCCGACAAGCTGTCGGCGTTGCGACGGATGCTCGAGCCCTACGGCATCCGCGAGATCGTGCAGTCCGGCATGGTCGCGCTGTCCCGTGGGCCGCGCGCCATCGCCGCCAACCGATAAGCCGTACCGAGAGGAAACCGCAGTTCCATGAGTGTCGATATCTTCTACGACGCCGACGCCGACCTGTCGATCATCCAGGGCCGCAAGGTCGCCGTCATCGGCTACGGCAGCCAGGGCCACGCGCACGCGCTCTCGCTGCGCGACTCGGGCGTCGACGTCCGGGTCGGCCTGCCCGAGTCCTCGAAGTCCCGCGCCGCGGCGCAGGAGGAGGGACTGCGGGTCGTCACGCCGGCCGAGGCGTCCGCCGAGGCCGACCTGATCATGATCCTCGCGCCGGACACCAAGCAGCGCTACATCTACGCCGACGACATCGCGCCCAACCTGAACTCCGGTGACGCGCTCTTCTTCGGCCACGGCTTCAACATCCGCTACGACCTCATCCAGCCGCCGAAGGACGTCGACGTGGCCATGGTCGCGCCGAAGGGTCCGGGCCACCTGGTCCGCCGGCAGTTCGTCGACGGCAAGGGCGTGCCGTGCCTCATCGCCGTCGAGCAGGACGCCTCGGGCAACGCCCAGGCGCTCGCGCTCTCCTACGCGGCCGCGATCGGGGGTGGCCGCGCCGGCGTCATCAGGACGACCTTCACCGAGGAGACCGAGACCGACCTCTTCGGTGAGCAGGCCGTCCTCTGCGGCGGCACCTCGGCGCTCGTCCAGGCCGGGTTCGAGACGCTGGTCGAGGCCGGCTACCAGCCCGAGATCGCCTACTTCGAGTGCCTCCACGAGCTCAAGCTCATCGTGGATCTCATGTACGAGAAGGGCATCTACGGCCAGCGCTGGAGCTGCTCGGACACCGCCGAGTACGGCGATCTCACCCGCGGTCCGCGCATCGTCAACTCCGCGGTCAAGGAGGAGATGGGCCGCATCCTCGGCGAGATCCAGGACGGGTCCTTCGCCCGCGAGTGGATCGCCGAGGACGAGAACGGCCGCCCGAACTTCACCAAGCTCGAGGAGGAGGGCAAGGCCCACCAGATCGAGCAGGTCGGCGCCAAGCTGCGCGGCCTCATGCCGTGGATCGGGCGCGACCGCACCTGAGTGCTCCCGGTGGTCCCTCCGACCCCGCTCCCGTGGCAGCAACGGCACGTTCCTGACGTCTGACGTCAGCACGGCGCCGTTCGCTCGTCGCGGCGCGGCCGCCCCGAACGGCAGCAACGGCACGTTCCTGGCGTCTGACGCCAGAACGACGCCGCTCACTCGATGTCGGCGGGCGTACCTCACTGGTACGTCCGCCGTCGTCGTCCATCCCCAGCGGCACGGACTCGCCGAGTTGTCCACAGTCCGTCGGCCACGCCTACCGAGTTCGGCCGGCCTCGGAGCACGCTCCGCCCGTGAAGCGAGGTAGTTGGGCGGCCGAGCTGGAGCGCGTCCGCGTCGAGGCCGACGACGACGTGGTCCATGTCCGCGTCCTCATGGGCATCGGGATGCCGGAGAGCACGATCTACCGACGGTGTCGCGACGACGGTCCGTGGACGTTGATGGCGCCGGCGACGATCCGGCTCAGCACCGGCACCCCCACGAGGCGGCAGCTCGTGCGGGCCGGGCTGGTCTACGCCGGCGATCAGGCGCTCGTCACGGGACTCGACGCCGCTCGCGCGCACCGGCTCCGGCGCGGTGAGCTGCCGCCGGCGGTCCACCTGCTCGTCCCCGAGGGGATGCGGGTGCAGTCCACGCCGACGATCAGGATCGAGCGCACCAAACGCCTGGCCCCGGGGCTCGTCCGCGACGGCCTGCCGGTGGCGTCCGTGGAACGGAGCGTGCTCGACGCGGTGCGCCGGATGCGGGACCGATCCGACATCGCAGCCATCCTGACCGAGCCCGTGCAGCGTCGGATGATCCTCGTCGAGACGCTCGTCGATGAGCTCGAGGCCGGGTCCCGGCGCGGCAGTGCGATCCCTCGCGCCGTTCTCCGGGCGGTCGGCGACGGGGTGCGGTCGGCGGCCGAGTTCGACTTCCACACCTGGTGGACCGCGCACACCGAACTCCCGCGGGGAGTGGCGTTCAACGTGCGGCTGACCGACACCACGGGACTGCTCGGGATCGCGGACGCCTATCTGCCCGAGGTCGGCCTCGTGCTCCCGATCGACTCCACGGAGCACCACTTCACGACGCTGGGGCAGGTGGTGGAGACCGAACGGCAGCACCGGGCCTACCGGTCCGCCGGGCTCCACGTGTTCGGTGTCCGACCAGGCCGGATCGACGGCGATTCCGCCGGGCTCCTCCGAGACATCCTCGACGCCATCCGGGTCGCGGAGAGCCTGCCGACACCGCTCGTCCGGTGGCAGCCCGACCTGCCACGGTCCGCCTGACGGAGCGCGCCGCGGTGAGTGAGTGGCGCCGTGCTGACGATGGATGCCAGGAACGTGCCGTTGGTGCGGTCGGGGCTGGCCGCGGGGCCGAGCAGTGAACGGCGCCCTTCTCGCGTCGGATGCCAGGAACGTGCCGTTGCTCCCGCCCGCTGGGCCCGGCCGCGACGAGTGAACGGCGCCGTCCTGGCGTCAGATGCCAGGAACGTGCCGTTGCTGCCATGGGGCCGAGCCGAGGGACGGTGAGAGCTGGACCACAAAGGGGCCGATAAGGTCACGGGACCGTGGGCACGATGGCCCACCGGCACGCCGACGTGCACTGCCCGGTCTCGGCGTGTGCCCCGTCGCCGACCCAGGAGCGCCGAACACCGTGACCCCGCCGAACGCCAAGCCCGTCGTCCTGATGGCCGAGAAGCTCGCGCCATCGACGCTGGAGGTGTTCGGCGACGAGGTCGAGATCCGTCACGTGGACGGCACCGACCGCGAGGCGCTGCTCGAGGCCGTGAAGGACGCCGACGCCCTGCTCGTACGCAGCGCAACCCAGGCCGACGCCGAGGTGTTCGCCGCCCAGACCCGCCTCGCCGTGGTGGGGCGCGCCGGGGTCGGGCTCGACAACGTCGACGTCCCCGCCGCGACCGCGGCCGGCGTCATGGTGGTCAACGCCCCGACCTCGAACATCGTCTCCGCCGCCGAGCACGCCCTCGCGCTGCTGCTCGCCACCGCCCGCCACATCCCCGCCGCCGACGCGAGCCTGCGCCGCGGCGAGTGGGCCCGCAGCAAGTACTCCGGCGTCGAGATCCAGGGCAAGACGGTCGGCGTGGTCGGCCTGGGCAAGATCGGTCAGCTCTTCGCCAGCCGCATCGCGTCGTTCGACACCCACGTCATCGCCTACGACCCCTACCTCCCGGCCAGCCGCGCCGCCCAGCTCGGCATCGAGCTCGTCGGCCTCGACGAGCTGCTCGCGCGGGCCGACATGATGACGATCCACCTGCCGAAGACCCCGGAGACCCAGGGACTCATCGGCAAGGAGGCGCTCGCGAAGACCAAGCCCGGCGTCATCATCGTCAACGCCGCCCGCGGCGGGCTCGTCGACGAGGAGGCGCTCGCCGAGGCGATCCGCTCCGGGCACGTCGCGGGCGCCGGCGTCGACGTCTACGTCTCCGAGCCCACCACCTCCAGCCCGCTCTTCGAACTCGAGCAGGTCACCGCGACCCCGCACCTCGGGGCCTCGACCGCCGAGGCGCAGGACCGCGCCGGCACCGACGTCGCCCACAGCGTCCTGCGCGCGCTGCGCGGCGACTTCGTCCCCGACGCCGTCAACGTCCAGGGCGGCACGGTCGGCGAGGAGGTCCGGCCGTGGCTGGGCCTGACCCAGAAGCTCGGGACGCTGCTGTCCACCCTGGTCGGGCAGCCGTCGAGCATCACCGTGCAGGTCCGCGGCGAGCTCGCCCACGAGGACGTCGCCGTGCTGGGTCTGGCCGCGCTGCGCGGGGTGTTCGGCGAGGTGGTCGACGAGCCGGTCACGTTCGTCAACGCCCCCGCGCTCGCGCAGGAGCGCGGCGTGACCGTCGACGTCGAGACCGCGAGCGAGAGCCCGAACCACCGCAGCGTGGTCACCCTGCGCGCCCTGCACGACGGGGGCGAGGCGGTCACCGTGTCCGGCACGCTCACCGGGTCGGACCAGGTGGAGAAGCTCGTCGAGATCAACGGGCGCTCCTTCGACATCCGCGCCGAGGGGTACGTGCTCCTCGTCGAGTACAGCGACCGGCCTGGGGCGATGGGCACCGTCGGCACCCTGCTGGGGGAGTCGCAGGTCAACATCGAGGCCGCCCAGATGTCGCAGAGCCGCGATCACCACGCGTCGGTGATGCTGCTGCGCGTCGACCAGTCCGTCGGCGACGACGTCCTGACCCCGATCGGGCAGGCGCTGGGGGCCCGCACCACCCGTTTGATCCCCTTCGGCTGACACCGAACGGGTGAGGGCAATCCCGCGGCGGCCGTCTCCCGGGTGATCCGGTGCGGAGTCCGATCGACACGCGCGGTAGCCTCCACCGCAGGTGAGCCCGGTCGCACCATCGAGGTCGGCCCGTCGGGGGAGGAAGTCTGGTCATGCGACTCGCGGTGGTTCCCGGGGACGGCATCGGACCCGAGGTCGTCGGGGAAGCGCTGAAGGTCCTCGGGGAGGTCGCCCCGCAGATCGAGTCCACGCACTACGACCTGGGCGCCGCCCGCTGGCACTCCACCGGCGAGCTGCTCCCCGAGTCGGTGCTGACCGAGCTGCGCGACCACGACGCGATCCTGCTGGGCGCGGTCGGCGACCCGTCGGTCCCCAGCGGCATCCTCGAGCGCGGCCTGCTGCTGCGCCTGCGCTTCGAGCTCGACCACCACGTCAACCTGCGCCCGGCCCGCCTCTACCCGGGGGTGCGCGGCCCGCTGTCGGCCCAGCCGGAGATCGACCTCGTCGTCGTCCGCGAGGGCACCGAGGGTCCCTACGCCGGCACCGGCGGCCTGCTGCGCAAGGACACCCCGCAGGAGATCGCCACCGAGGTCAGCATCAACACCGCGTTCGGGGTGGAGCGCGTCGTCCGCGACGCCTTCACCCGCGCGTCGAACCGGCCGCGCCGCAAGCTGACCCTGGTGCACAAGACGAACGTCCTCACCCACGCCGGCTCGTTGTGGTCCCGCGTGGTCGAGGAGGTCTCGCTCGAGCATCCCGAGGTCGCGGTCGACTACCAGCACGTCGACTCGACGACGATCCACCTGGTCACCGACCCGTCGCGGTACGACGTGATCGTCACCGACAACCTCTTCGGCGACATCCTCACCGACCTCGCGGCCGCGGTGACCGGCGGCATCGGGCTCGCGGCGTCGGGCAACCTCGACGTCAGCCGCGCCAACCCCAGCATGTTCGAGCCGGTGCACGGCTCAGCGCCGGACATCGCCGGCAAGGGCATCGCCGACCCGACGGCCGCCGTGCTCTCCGTCGCGCTGCTGCTCGACCACCTCGGTGAGCCGGAGCTCGCCCGGCGCATCGAGGCCGCCGTCGCGTTCGACCTCGCGACCCGCGACCACCAGAACCCCGGCGGGACGTCGGCCGTCGGCGACCGGCTCGCCGCGCTCGTCTCGTCCTCGACGGGGTCGCGCAGCCTGGCCTGACGAGGTGCGGGGCCCGTCGCTCGACGACGTCCTCGCCGTCCTGTGGGGCGTGTGCGGCGTCGCGATCGCGGCGTACTTCGTCGTCCTCGGGTCGCAGACCGGGGACAAGGGCGCCTCGCCTCCACGACGCCCAGGTCGAGCAGTCCGTCGACGCCGTGGCCGAGCAGGTCGCCGACCTCCACCGGCTGACCGGCGACGCCCTCACCGTGCGCCTGCTCGAGGTCGAGCGGGGGTGTGGCTCGCGGTCCTGCGCCCGGACGCCGTCGGGACCCTGAACCGCGAGCTGGGCCGCGCCCTGGTCGACCCGTGGCGGTGGGTGCACGAGCAGCGGCCGACGGCGGCCGGGGACTGACCCGGGCCGGCCACCGGCGGAGATAGGGTGGGTGACCGTGCGTCTCGCTCGGATCGCCCACCCCGACGGTGTCTCGTTCGCGGCCCTCCAATCCCCGACGACGGGGGGCGGGGAACCCACCGGCGGTGACGTCTGCGCGGAGATCGCCGAGCACCCCTTCGGCGACCCGACCTTCACCGGCCGCACCTGGCCACTCGCCGACGTCCGGGTACTCGCGCCGATCCTGCCGTCGAAGGTCGTCTGCATCGGCAAGAACTACGCCGAGCACGTCGCCGAGATGGGCGGCGGCGACGCCCCCGCGAACCCGCTGATCTTCCTCAAGCCCTCGACCAGCGTCATCGGCCCCGGCCTGTCCATCCAGCGGCCGCCCGACTCGCAGCGCGTCGACTACGAGGGCGAGCTCGCCGTCGTCATCGGCCAGCCCTGCCGCGACGTGCCCGAGGCGCGCGCGAAGGACGTCGTGCTGGGCTACACCGTCGCCAACGACGTCACCGCACGCGACCTGCAGTCCGCCGACGGGCAGTGGACCCGCGCCAAGGGCTACGACACGTTCTGCCCGCTCGGCCCGTGGATCGAGACCTCGCTGGACCCGTCCGACCTCGCGATCGAGACGAGGCTGGACGACGCCACCGTGCAGAAGTCCCGGACGAGCCTGCTCATCCACGGCATCGAGAAGCAGATCGCCTACATCAGCCGCGTGATGACGCTGCTGCCCGGCGACACCATCCTCACCGGCACCCCGGCCGGCGTCGGGCCGATGGTGGACGGCCAGACCGTCTCGGTGACCGTCGAGGGCATCGGGACGCTGACGAACCCGGTCCGGGACCGGACGTCGTGAGCCGGCGACGCGGGGGCGAGGCCGAGTCGACGTCCCAGGACTGGGTCGCGACCCTCGCCGACGAGGTGATCGCCGCGGCCCGCAAGGAAGACCCCGACGAGAGCCGAACAATCGTCTGCGCATCGGGGCTCTCGCCGTCGGGCCCGATCCACCTGGGGAACCTGCGCGAGGTGCTCACCCCGCACCTCGTCGCCGACGAGATCCGCCGCCGCGGCATCGCGTGCGAGCACCTCATCTCCTGGGACGACTTCGACCGCTTCCGCCGCGTGCCGAAGGGCGTCGAGGGGATCGACGAGTCCTGGGCCGAGTACATCGGCAAGCCCCTCACCGCCGTGCCCGCCCCGCGCGGCAGCGCGCACGCGAACTGGGCCGAGCACTTCAAGGCGCCGATGATCGAGGCGCTGGACCGACTCGGCGTCCCGTTCCGCGGGGTCAGCCAGACGCAGATGTACACCTCGGGCGCCTACGTCGAGTCCACGCTGCTCGCGATGCGGCAGCGGGCGCGGATCGACGAGGTGCTCGGTCGGTTCCGCACGAAGAAGGGTGCCGACGACGGCGAGGGTGGCGACGCCGGCGTCGACCCCGACGAGGCGGTGGGCTCGACGACGGGGGAGTACTTCCCCTACAAGCCCTACTGCGGGGCGTGCGGCACCGACGACACCACGATCGTCGCCTACGACGACGACTCCACCGAGATGACCTTCACCTGCGCCTGCGGGTCGTCGGAGACGGTGCTCCTGCGCGAGTTCACCCGCGGGAAGCTGGTCTGGAAGGTCGACTGGCCGATGCGGTGGGCGTACGAGGGCGTCGACTTCGAGCCGAGCGGGGTGGACCACTCGTCGCCGGGCTCGTCGTACGAGGTCGGCGGGCTGCTCGTCACCGAGGTCTTCGGCGGGCACCAGCCGATCGGGCCGATGTACGCGTTCGTCGGGATCTCGGGGCAGGCGAAGATGTCGTCGTCGAAGGGTGGCGTGCCGACGCCGTCGTCGGCGCTCGAGGTGTTCGAGGCGCCGTTGCTGCGCTGGCTCTACGCCCGCCGTCGTCCCAACCAGGCGATCAAGGTGGCGTTCGACGCCGAGCTGCACCGGCTCTACGACGAGTGGGACGCGCTCTCCCGCAAGGTCGCGGCCGGCACCACCGGCGCGATCGAGGCGCTCGGGCACGCCCGCTCGGTGGCGACGGCGGAGCGGGCGCTCCCGACGACGCCGCAGCCGGTCTCGTTCCGGACCCTCACCTCCGTCGTCGACGTGACCACCGGCGACCCCGAGCAGCTCGGCCGCATCCTGGCCGGCCTCGTGGCGGGCGACCCGGAGGAGCCGGTGACGCTCGACGACCTCCAGCCCCGGCTCGGCTGCGCGGAGCACTGGGTCGAGCACTACATGCCCGAGGAGTCGCACACCCGGCTGCTCCCGGCGCCCGACACCGCGCTCCTCGACTCCCTCGACGACACCGACCGCGAGTCGCTGCGTCTCCTGGCCCAGGGGCTGGAGCAGGACTGGTCGCTGGAGGGTCTGACGACGCTGGTGTACGGCGTGCCGAAGGTCCAGGCCAGGCTGCCGATGGACACGAAGCCCACGGACGAGCTCAAGGCCGCCCAGCGACGGTTCTTCGTCCTGCTCTACCGGCTGCTCGTCGGCTCCGACACCGGCCCGCGGCTCCCGACGCTGCTGCTGGCCGCCGGGCCCGAGGCGGTGCGGAGACAGCTCGGCATGTGAGTGGTCGTGGTCGTCAGGACGACCACAACCGCCCACCTATGCCTTCGACGTCGAGGCCGTGCGCGGCGTCGTGGTCGGCGCGGGTGCCGTAGCGGTGCGACTCCTCGCGGTGGGTGCCGAGCATGACCTGCCGGTGCGGCCGGTCGTCGAGCGCCTCGGCGACGACGCGCGCGGAGGTTCCGGCGAGGTAGGGCTCGACCATCGTCACCGTCGGCGCCGCCGCGTGCTCCGGGGCGAGCGCCTCGACCGCGGCGCGCAGCCCGACGGCGTCGAAGGGGCGTGGCGTCGTCGTGTACAGGACCGTCAGGTCGCGGCCGGAGCTGGCCACCGCCTCGAGCACGGTGTCGAGCGTCCGGCCCACGGCGACCACGACGCCGTCGCGACCCTGCTGCACCGTCACGAGCCCGGCGCCATGGTGCGGTGCCGCGTTGGTCGCCTCGGAGAGCCGCACGTAGACCAGGCCCTCGCCGGCGACGGCGTCGCGCACCAGCCGGTCGGCCTCCTCGGGGTGCCCGGGCACGTGCACCGTCCAGCCGGGCAGCGTGTCGATCACCCCGACGTCCTCGGGGGCCTGGTGGGTGCGCCCGCCCGACCCGACGTCGTACGAGGCCCCGATCGACACGAGCACCGCGCCCGAGCCCTGGTGGCCGAGGTCGAGCTTGAGCTGCTCGTACGGGCGTTCCACCGCGAACGGCGCGTAGGAGTGGACGATCGGGCGGAACCCGGCCAGCGCAAGGCCGCCGGCCACGCCGACCATGAGCTGCTCGCGGATGCCCACGTTGAGCACCCGGTCGGGGTGTCGGGCCGCGAGGGCGGGGATCGGGTCGTCGCCGGCCGAGATGTCGGCGAGGACGAGAACCACACGGTCGTCGGCGGCCGGGTCGTCGATGGCGTCCGCCGCGGCCCACAGGAACGCCTCCCGCATCGTCGTCGGGAGGGCGAGCGTGGCGCTCATCAGGAGTCCTTCGGTTCGACGCGGGCGACGACGGCGAGCGGCCGGTCGTGGTGGGCGGCGTCCAGGGCGAGCTCGAGCGCGTCGTGGTCGCGGCCGTCGACGGTGATGGCCCGCCAGCCCTCGACCAGGAACCGCTCCGCGAGGCCGGTCTCGCTCCAGACGCCGGGCCAGCCGTGCGTCGCCGAGGCGTTGTCGACGACGACTGCGGTGAGATTCGCGAGGCCGCGACGCCCGGCATAGGCGATCGCCTCGTGGTTGGAGCCCTCGTCGAGCTCGGCGTCGCCGACGAGGACGACGACGCGGGGACCGTGCGGCCGGTCCGGCCCGGTCGCGATCCGGCGGGCCCGGAGCCCGAGCGCGGTGCCGACCGCGATCGGCAACCCGTGCCCGAGGGAGCCGCTGCCGATCTCGACGCCGGGGATCAGCGTCCGGTCGGGGTGCAGGCCCAGCCGCGAGCCGTGGTCCGCCCACCCGACCAGCTCGGACTCGGCGAGGAAGCCGTGGGCGGCGAGGACGGCGTAGAACGCCATCGGCCCGTGGCCCTTGGAGAGCAGGAACCGGTCGCGGGCCGGGTCGTCCGGGCGGGCCGGGTCGACGTGCAGGACGCGGTCGTAGAGGACGTGCAGGACGTCGAGCGTGGAGGTGGCGGCGGCCGAGTGCTTCTCGTCGCCCGTCATGAGCGACATCAGCCGGTGCAGCTCGCTGCGCGTGACGGGCGGTCGCGTGATGGTCACGGCGACGACCGTGCAACCTCCACGGCGGTTCAGGTCAAGGACTACCGGAGAAAGCCCCCGAGCACCCCGGCGACCCCGCCGACCCCGGTCTGGTCGCCGCCGCCGGTGCCGGCGATCGCGCTCAGCGGCGGCTCCTCCGACGGCTGCACGATGACTGCGTCGGCGAGGAACACGTCCCCGCGTCCGGAGATCCGCATGAGCGGCACGCCCTCGCTGGTGAGCTTCTGCTTGACGAAGTTGCCCAGGCTGCCGGAGCCCTTGGCCTCGAAGCGGACATCGCCCTGGTAGGCCACCATCGAGCCCTGGCGCGCGAGGGCCTCGCCGTCGAGCTCGATCTTGAGCATCTTCGAGTTCTGCAGACGCAGGCCCGGCTGCGCGGACTCCTGCTCCTGGTTCTCCGGGGCGAACAGGTTGCTGCGCATCGAGGTCTCCTCGTGACTCACGGTGCTGGGGCGTGGGGCGATCGCCCGAATCATCCGCTCGGTGATCACGAAGCGTCAACGATCTCCCGGCGGCCCGGGTTCCTGGCCGTTGTCGGTCCGCCGCGCCATGATCAGCGACGAGCGCAGCGAGCCGTCGCGGCGCCGGTAGTGCCGGTCGCGCAGGCCCTCGACGGTGAAGCCCGCCGACGTGTACAGCGCAATCGCCCGGCCGTTGTCGGGCCACACCTCGAGATCCACCTTGTGCGCACCCGAGGCCCGGGCGTGCGCGAGCACCGCCTCGAGCAGCCCCCGACCGCCCCCGCGGCCGCGCGCCCCGGGCAGCAGCATCATCGCGATCGAGAGCACGCCGCCGATGCGCTCCAGCGCCGTGGCGACGCCGACGACCCGCTCACCCTCGCACAGCACCCACACCCCGCCCCGGCCCTCGTCGGCGAGCAGGGTGCGCAGCCCGGCCGTGCGGGCCCCGACGTCGACCGGCGGCTGGGCGCCGATGGTGCCCTCCTCGGCGACGACGGCCGCGATCGCGGCGGCCGCCTCGACGTCCTCGTCCCGGGCCGGGCGGATGTCCACGCCAACGAGCATCGCCCGCGCGGGCGTGCCGTGCTCAGTGGGCCGAGGCGTAGACGACGACGTTGTCCTCGTAGGACCGGACGGACCGGTCGAAGGGGCCGCCGCAGGTGATGAGGCGCAGCGACGGGCCGGTGGTCGGCGCGTGCACCTTCTCGGACGGGAACCTCGGGGCGCGCGCGGTCGTGGCCGAGGACCACCACCGCCGTCGCCGCGCCTGCACCGCGTCGCATCGAGGCCGCTCCCGTCACGCTCCGTTCGCTCCCGTTCCTCGAAAGCGACTACTCATCGAAGGAACGATCTGCACCCATCCGCGGGGCGCGATTCCGTCGGGTGTCGGAGTGTGACGAGCAGCGGAGGTGACGTGGGACCGGCACGATCGGCGTCATGACCGACTCCCCGTCGACGAGGCCGTTGCCGTTGGAGGGCGTGCTCGTCGTGTCCTGCGAGCAGGCGGTCGCTGCGCCGCTCGCGACCCGTCACCTCGCCGATCTCGGAGCCCGCGTGGTGAAGATCGAGCGGCCGGGGCGGGGCGACTTCGCGCGGGACTACGACACCGTCGTCCACGGCCTCTCCAGCCACTTCGTGTGGCTGAACCGGTCGAAGGAGTCGGTGACCGCCGACCTCAAGGACCCCGACCAGCTCGGCCGCGTGCGCGAGCTGATCGCCGGGGCCGACGTCTTCGTCCAGAACTTCACCCCCGGCGCGGCCGAGCGGCTCGGGCTCGGCGCGGACGAGCTCCGTCGGGACCATCCCGGTCTGGTGCACTGCAGCATCTCCGGCTACGGCTCGACCGGGCCCTACCGCGACGCCAAGGCCTACGACCTGCTCATCCAGGCCGAGGCGGGTCTCGTCTCGGTGACCGGCACCGAGGACCACCCGGCCAAGGCGGGCATCCCGGCGGCCGACATCGGCGCCGGCATGTACGCCTTCTCGGGCATCCTCGCCGCCCTCTACGACCGGGAGCGCACCGGCGAGGGCGCCACCTTCGAGGTGAGCCTGTTCGACGCGCTGAGTGAGTGGATGGGCTTCCCGCTGCAGTACGCGGCGGGCAGCGGCCGCGCCCCGGTCCGCGCCGGGACGAGCCACGCCGCCATCGCGCCCTACGGCGCCTTCGCGGCCGGGGACGGCGTCGAGGTCGTGTTCGGTATCCAGAACGACCGCGAGTGGCACCGCTTCTGCGAGGTCGTGCTCGGCGATGCGGACCTCGCCGACGACGAGCGCTTCGCGACCGGCTCCGCGCGCCTCGAGCACCGTCCGGCCCTGCACGAGGCGATCGACGCGGTGCTCGCAGGACTCTCCGGCGACGAGCTCGTCGAACGCCTCGAGCGGGCGGGCGTGGCCAACGCCCGGCGTCGCACGCTCGACGAGGTGCTCACCCATCCGCAGCACGAGCAGCGCGGCCGGTTCGTCGAGGTGGACAGTTCGGCCGGGCCGATCCGTACGCTGCTGCCGCCGATCACCTTCGCCGACGGCCGCACGCCGCGGATGGGCCCGGTACCGGACGTCGGGCCGTCGGTCTGAGCCGCCGGCCCGCGGCGTCCGCCGGTGGGACCGGGCCGCGCCTCCTGGACCGCACCGCCCGCCCGGCTAGTCCTCCTCGGTCGTGTCGATACCGAGGGGGCGCAGCCGCGCCCAGGCCAGGAAGACCGCGGCGACGACGAGCAGGCCGATGCCGGTCCAGAGGTTGATCGCGGTGCCGGCGGCGCGGGCGAGCTGCTCGGGCCCGTCGAGCGCGCCGCGGATCACCAGGATGACGCCGTAGACGCCCAGCAGGACGGCGATGACGTAGCGCAGGTCGAACAGCCGCTGCATGCGGCTGCCGGTCTCGACGGTGGATTGCGGGGCATCGGTGGGTCCGCTGGGGGCTGCTTCGCTCATGACGACTCCCGGTTCAGGCGAAGAGGACGTTGAGGACGACGGTGATGACGAGCGCGACCGCGCCGAGCAGCACCGGCTTGCGGTACCAGACCCGCTCCTTGGGCTGGCGCAGCGTCGGGACCACGCCGTCGGCGCCGGGCACGCCGTAGACGATCCCGGCGAGACGCTCGGGCTCGGGCCGCGCGGTGGCGAGCGAGACGAGCACGGTGACGAGGACGTCGACGATGAACGCCGCGCCGGCCTGGTAGAAGCTGACCGCGATGCCGGACCCGAAGTCGACGACGCCGGCCTCGGCGAGCACGAACACCACGGTGCCCGCGAGCACGCCGGTCAGGAGGCCGGAGAAGCCGCCCCAGCCGGTGGTGCGCTTCCAGAACATGCCGAGGATGAAGGTCGCGAAGATCGGGGCGTTGAAGATCCCGAAGAGCGACTGCAGGTACGTCATGATGTTGTTGAAGGACGCCGCCAGCAGCGCGGTGAAGATCGCGATGACGACGCCGACGACGGTCACCCACCGGCCCGCCGTCAGGTAGTACCGGTCGCTGCGGCCCTTCGCGAGGTAGGGCTGGAGCAGGTCGTAGGTGACCACCGTGTTCAACGAGCTGACGTTCGCCGCGACGCCGGCCATGAACGAGGCGAACAGGCCGGTGAGCGCGATGCCGAGGACGCCCTCGGGGAGCAGCTGGCCGATCAGGGCGGGGATCGCGTCGTTGTACTCCAGGCCGCCCGAGCTCTCGTTGCCGAAGTTCGGGATGGCGACGAGCGCGACGAGACCCGGTATGATCGTCACCGCGGGAATGAAGATCTTCGGGAACGCGGCGATGAGCGGGGTGCGCTGGCTCGCGCTGCGGTCCTTGGCCGACAGCGCCCGCTGGATCTCGGCGAAGTTGGTGGTCCAGTAGCCGAACGACAGGACGAAGCCCAGCCCCAGCACGATGCTGACCCAGTTGGCGCCGATCGGGTTGCTGACGCTCCCGATTCCGGTGCCCTGCCAGGCGTGCAGGCCCTCCGGCCCGAGTGCGGACGCCGTGACCTTGTCGGCCAGTGCGTGGAAGCCGCCGACGTGGCGGACCGCGACGACCGCGAGCGGGATCAGCCCGGCGAGGATAACGAAGAACTGCAGCACCTCGCCGTAGATCGCCGAGCCGAGGCCGCCGAAGCCGATGTAGACCAGCACGACCGCCGCCGACAGCACGATGCCCCAGATCTGCGGCAGGCCGAGCAGCGCGTTGAGCACGATGGCCAGGGCGTAGAGGTTCACGCCGGCGATGAGCACCGAGGCGACCGCGAAGACGATCGCGTTGAGGACGTGCGTGCCGTTCCCGAAGCGGAGCCGGAGGAACTCCGGGACCGATCTGACCTTGGAACGGTAGTAGAAGGGCATCATCACGATGCCGAGGAAGACCATCGCCGGGACGGCGCCGATCCAGTAGTAGTGCACCGTCGCGACGCCGTACTCCGCCCCGTTGGCAGCCATGCCGATGATCTCGGTGGCGCCCAGGTTGGCGGCGACGAAGGCGAGGCCGGTGACCCACGCGGGGAGCGCGCGGCCGGCCAGGAGGAAGTCCGCGCTCGTCCCGACGGCACGGCGCGCGACGACGCCGATGCCCAGCACGACCACGAAGTAGAGCGCCAGGAGCGTGTAGTCCAGCCATCCCGGGTTCAGGCGCAGCATCGCGACCCCTTGCAGTGGAGCGGGTGTTCCGAGAATGTTCCCGTGAACGTTATCGTCAGCGGGGCCACAGGTTCGCTCCCCCGCCGGGACGACGTCAAGAGGGCATGAAGCACCGAGGTGAGGAGGCGGTCGATGACGACGCCGGAGGACTCCGGGGGCGCCGCGCCGATGCGTGAGCCGCGCCGTCCTGACGTCGAGTGCCAGGAACGTGCCGTTGCTGCCGCCCCGACGGAGCCGGCCACCCTCCCGGGTCTCCTCGTCACCGAGGAGTGCCTCCCCGACGGCCGCCGCATCACCTACTTCGGGACCCAGCGGTGAGCGAGCGGCGCTACGACCCCACCCACGACGAGTGGGTCACCTTCGCCACCAACCGGCAGGAGCGCACCTACAAGCCCCCGGCCGCCGCCTGCCCGCTCTGCCCCACCCGCCCCGGGGGCCCCGAGACCGAGATCCCCCGTGAGCACTACGAGATCGCCGTTTTCGACAACCGCTTCCCGTCGCTGTCCACCGACCCGCCGGCGCCCGACCTCGCAGGCACCGACCTCGTCCCCGTCGAGCCCGCCTACGGGCACTGCGAGGTCGTCGTCTTCACCGACGAGCACGAGGCCACGCTCGCGTCGGTGGGTGTCGGGAGGATCCGGCTGCTCGTCGACGCCTGGGCGCACCGGTTCGCCGCGCTCGCGGCCGACCCCGGCGTCGCCTACGTGCTGCCGTTCGAGAACAAGGGCGAGGCCGTGGGCGTGACGCTGCACCACCCGCACGGCCAGATCTACGCCTACCCCGACGTGCCGCCCCGCCCCGCGCGCGAGCAGCGCGCCGCCGCGAAGCACTGCGACCGCACCGGGCGGTGCGTGTTCTGCGACGTCGTCGTCCAGGAGAGCGGTGGCCCGCGCGTCGTCGTCGAGGGCACTCACTTCCTCGCCGGGGTGCCGCCGTGGGCGCGGTTCCCCTACGAGGTCGACCTCTGGAGCCGGGGCCACGTCGGGACGCTGCCCGAGCTCGACGGCGCCGCCCGGGACGACCTCGCGCGTGTCCTCGCCCGCGTGCTCGCCGGCTACGACGCCTTCTTCGGGTTCCGCACCTCCTACCTGCTCGGCATCCACAGCGCCCCGGTGAACGTTTCCGACGACGAGCGCGCGCTCGGCCACCTCCACCTCGAGATCTGCCCGCCGCACCGCGGGGAGGGCAAGCTCAAGTACCTGGCCGGCTCGGAGACCTTCGGCGGGGCGTTCCTCACCGACGTCGCCCCCGAGGTCGCCGGCGCCCGGCTCCGGGCGGCCGCGGACGACGTGGCGGTCCCGGCGTGAGCACCCTCGAGGAGGTGCGGGACGCCTTCACCGCCGCCCACGGCCGCGCGCCCGACGGCGTGTTCTCCGCCCCTGGGCGCGTCAACCTCATCGGCGAGCACACCGACCACAACGAGGGCCACGTGCTGCCCTTCGCGATCGACCGGCGCACGTGGGTGGCGGCCGCACCGCGAGCCGACCGGACCGTCACCGTCCGCTCCTCCGACCCGGGCACCGAGCCGGTCACGGCCGCCGTCGGGACCCTGCACGAGACGACCGGCTGGGCCGCCTACCCGCTCGGCACGGTGTGGGCGCTCGAGCAGGCCGGTCTCGAGCCGACCGGATGGGATCTCGTGGTGCACGGCGAGGTGCCGCTCGGCGCGGGGCTCTCCTCCTCGGCGGCGCTCGAGAGCGCGGTCGCGCTCGCGGTCACCGACCTGGGCGGCGCGGACCTCGACCGGTTCGCGCTGGCGGCGGCGGGGCGGCGAGCCGAGAACGAGGTCGTGGGGGCGCCGGTCGGGATCATGGACCAGGCGGCGTCGCTGCTGTGCCGGGACGGCTCGGCGCTGCTGCTCGACTGCCGCTCGATGGCCACACAGGACGTCGCACTCGGCCTCGAGGAGGCCGGACTGGCGATCCTCGTCGTCGACTCCCGGGTGCGCCACGACCTCGCCGACGGCGGGTACGCCGACCGACGCGCCGCCTGCGTCGCGGCGGCCGAGGCGCTCCGGGTGCCCGCGCTGCGCGACGCGGACCTCGCCGCAGTGGAGGGGCTCGCCGATCAGGTGCTGCGCCGGCGCGCCCGACACGTGGTCACCGAGGAGGCGCGGGTGCTCGAGGTGGTCGCGCTGCTGCGCGCCGGGCGGGCCCGCGACGTCGGGCCGGTGCTGTCGGCCTCGCACGCCTCGCTGCGCGACGACTTCGAGGTGTCCGTGCCAGAGGTCGACGCGCTCGCCGGGGCCGCCGAGGACGCCGGAGCACTCGGGGCCCGCATCGTCGGGGGCGGCTTCGGCGGCTCGGTGCTCGCGCTCGCGCCACGGGCCGCGCTCGACGACGTCGCGGCCGCCTGCCGGGCGGCCGCGCTCGGGCCGGAGCCCACGATCCGTGAGGTCGCGCCGGCCCCGGGCGCGCGGCGGGACGTCTAGGGTCGCGGGCGTGGGAGCGTCCGACGGGGGCGGGAACGGCTGGACCCCTCACCCGAGCGTGCGCGTGACGATCGACGACGTCGCCCGCGTCGCAGGGGTCTCGCGGCAGACGGTCTCCCGGGCGATGAACGGCAAGGGCGAGATCAGCGCGGCCACCCGCCGTCGGGTGCTCGCGACCATCGAGGAGCTCGACTACCGCCCCTCGGCGTTCGCGCGCGGCATGCGCACCCAGCGGGCCGGGACGCTGGCGCTGATCCTCTCCGACATCGCGAACCCGTTCTTCCCCGCCGTCGCCCGCGGAGTGTTCGACGCCGCCGCGGGCCGCGGCCTCGCCGTCGTCGTCCACAACACCGATGCCGACGCCGACGCCGAGTGGGAGGCCACCCGCGCCATCGTCGACTCCGGGGCGGCCGGAGCCATCGGCTTCTTCGAGGCCCTCGACGACGAGTCCCTGGTCGCCCTGGGTCGCCGGCTGCCGCTGGTGGTGGCCGACCGGCGGGCCCCAGGCGAGGGCGTCGCCTCGGTGATCTCCGACTTCACAGCCGGCAGCCGGGCCGCCGTCGAGCACCTCTACGCCCGCGGCCACACTCGGCTGGGGATGCTCGACGGCGCCGTGGGGGTCGAGCCGGTGCGACGGCGGGCTTTCCTCGCCGTCCTCGGCGAGCACGGGCACCCCGACCCGGACGGCCACGTCGTCACCGGGCCGCCGACGGTCACCGCGGGCGCGGCCGCCGTCCGCGAGCTGCTCGGCTGCCATCCCGACGTCACCGGGGTGTTCGCGTTCAACGACCTGCTCGCCATCGGGGCCGTGCAGGCGCTGCGGGACGCGGGCCGGCGGGTCCCCGGCGACGTGGCGGTGGTCGGCTACGACGACATCACCATGGCCGCGCTGCTCGACCCGCCCCTGACGACGGTGCACACCGACAAGTACGAGCTCGGCCGGACCCTGCTCGAGGTGCTCGGGCGCCGGATGGACGGCCACCCGGCCGAGCACCGGCTGCTCTCACCGCGCCTGGTGGTGCGGGCGAGCGCATAGCGAACCTAGGCTCCCACGCGCGCCCACACGGTGAGGCCGAGGTCCTCGGAGCGCTGTGCCGAGAGCTCGGCCGGCCCCTCGCCCTCGGTCACCGCGACGGCGAGGCACTCGGCCGCGACCGTGTCGGTGCCGTGGCGGATCGCCCGCGCGGTGTCCGCGCGGCCGGCGGTCCACCACAGCTCGATCCGGTCGGAGACCTCGAAGCCGAGCTGCTTGCGGGTGTCCTGCACGAAGCGCAGCACGTCGCGCAGCAGGCCCGCCTCGCGCAGCTCCTCGGTGAGCTCGGTGTCGAGTCCGACCGAGAGCCCACCCTCCGAGCGCACCGCCCAGCCCTCGCGCGGGGTCTCCGAGACGAGGATCTCGTCGCCGGACAGCGTGACAGCCTCGTCCTCGACGGTCACCGTCAGCACGCCGTCGACGGGGGCGTCGGTCGAGGCCTTGACGGCGTCCGCGACGGTGGGCGTGCGCTTGCCGAACCGCTTCCCGAGGGCGCGGTAGTTCGGCTTCACCTCGATCTCGACGAGGTCCGAGCCCGCGATCTCCACCGCGGCGACGTTGAGCTCGTCGGCGATCTCGGCGAGCAGGTCACGCTCCTGGCCGGGCCGGTCGGCGGCCGCGCTCGCCAGGTCCCCGAACCCGGGCGCGGACACGACGGCGCGGGCGAGCGGCTGGCGGGTGCGCACCCCGGAGGCCGCGCGGGTGGAGCGGCCCAGCTCCACCACGCGGCGGACGAGATCCATCTGCCGGCGCAGCACCGCCTCCCCATCGGCGTGCTCAGCTGCAGTGTCGGGAGCCGCCGTCACCTCGGGCCACGAGGCGAGGTGCACCGAGTCCGGCGTGCCCTCGGGCAGGCCGGCGCCACCCTCCCCCTGCAGCAGGGTCCACACGTAGTCGGTGGCGAACGGCGTGAACGGCGCCATCAGGCGGCTGACCGTCTCGACGCACGTGTGCAGCGTCGCGAGCGCCGCCGGGTCGCCGTCCCAGAAGCGGCGCCGGGAACGGCGGACGTACCAGTTCGAGAGGTCGTCGACGAAGGCGACGATCGCCCGGCCCGCGCGCGAGGAGTCGAAGTCGTCGAGCGCCTCGGTCACCTCGGCCACGGTGGCGCGCAGCTCGCCGAGGGCCCACCGGTCCATGGCGGGCCGGTCTGCCGGTGCCGGAGCGGCGTCACTCGGCGACCACTCGCTCGCGTTCGCGTACGTCACCAGGAACGACGCGGTGTTCCAGTAGGTCAGCAGGACCTTGCGGACGATCTCGCGCAGCGTCTCGTGCCCGACGCGGCGGTCGACCCAGGGATTGCCCTGCGCCAGCATCAGCCAGCGCACCGCGTCGGCGCCGTGGGTCGAGAACAGCTCGAACGGGTCGAGGATGTTCCCGAGGTGCTTGGACATCTTGCGGCCCTGCTCGTCGAGCAGCAGGCCCAGGCACACGACGTTCTCGTAGGACGACCGGTCGAACACCAGCGTGCCGACCGCCATCAGCGAGTAGAACCAGCCGCGGGTCTGGTCGATCGCCTCGCAGATGTACTGCGCGGGGTAGGCCGCCTCGAAGTCGGCCTCGTGGTGGTGCGGGGCGCCCCACTGGGCGAACGGCATCGCGCCGGAGTCGTACCAGACGTCGATGACGTCGGGCACGCGCCGCATCGTCCCGGTGCCGCTCGGCGCCGGGAAGGTGACGTCGTCGACGTAGGGCCGGTGCGGGTCGAGCTCGGAGAGGTCCTCTCCGGCCCACGACCCGAGCTCGGCGAGCGAGCCCACGACGACGACCTCGGACGGGTCCGCGTCGTTGCGCCACACGGGCAGCGGCGTGCCCCAGTAGCGCTTGCGGGAGAGCGCCCAGTCGACGTTGTTCTCCAGCCACGCGCCGTAGCGGCCGTGCTTGATGTGCGGCGGGTACCAGGCGGTCTTCTCGTTCTCCTCGAGCAGGCGCTCGCGGATCTCCGTCGTGCGGATGAACCAGCTGGGCAGCGCGTAGTAGATCAGCGGCGTGTGGCAGCGCCAGCAGTGCGGATAGGAGTGCTCGTAGTCCGTGACCCGGAAGAGCACGCCGCGCTCGCGCAGGTCGGCCACGAGGCTCGGGTCGGTGGCCTTGAAGAAGACCCCGCCGACCAGCGGGACGTCGTCGTGGAAGTGGCCGTTCGACCCCACCGGGTTGACCGTCACCAGGCCCTCGGCGCGGGCTACCTGCTGGTCCTCGGCACCGAAGGCCGGCGCCATGTGCACCAGCCCGGTACCGGAGTCCGTCGTGACGTGGTCGCCGTGCACCACACGCCAGGCCGTGACCTGCCCGTCGGCGCCGGCGAACCGGTCCTCGCCGAGGAGCTCGAACGGGCGGCGGTAGTGGCTGCCGAGCAGCTCGGCGCCGGAGGCGCGGTCGGTGATCCGTGCGTCGTCCCCGAGCACCTGCCCGACGAGCGCGTCGGCGAGCACCAGGTCGGGGCCCTCGTCCCGGGCGGCGACCCGCGCGTACTCGACGTCGGAGGCGACCGCGACGGCCGTGTTCGACGGCAGCGTCCACGGCGTCGTCGTCCACACCAGCATGTCCGCGCCGGCCCAGCGACCGTCGGTGAGCGGGAAGCGCACGTAGACCGAGGGATCGACGGTGTCCTCGTAGCCGAGGGCGACCTCGTGGTCCGAGAGCGGCGTCTCGTCGCGGGGGCAGTACGGCGTCACCCGGTGGTCCTCGACCAGCAGGCCCTTGTCGTGGATGACCTTGAGCGACCACCACACGCTCTCCACGTAGCTCGGGGCCATCGTCAGGTAGGCCTGGTCGAGGTCCACCCAGTAGCCCATGCGCTCGGTCATGGCGGCGAACGCCGAGACGTTGCGCAGCGCGGACTCCCGGCACGCGGCGTTGAACTCGGCGATCCCGTAGCGCTCGATGTCGCCCTTGCTCGTGAAGCCGAGCTCCTTCTCGACGGCGAGCTCGACCGGCAGGCCGTGGCAGTCCCAGCCGGCCCGGCGCGGGACGTGGTAGCCGCGCATCGTCCGGAAGCGGGGGAAGAGGTCCTTGAACGCGCGGGCCTCGACGTGGTGCGTGCCCGGCGTGCCGTTGGCCGTCGGCGGGCCCTCGTAGAAGATCCAGGGCTCGCCCTGCGCGGTCTGCTCCAGCGAGCGGCGGAACACGTCGCGCTTGTCCCAGCGCTCGAGGATCTCCTGCTCGATGCTCGGCAGGTCGACGCTCGCGGGCAGGGGGGCGAAGCTGGGACTCACGGGTGTTGCTTCCCTCGCGGTGGTGGGGCGGGCCAACCGCTCCAGCCTACCGAGCGCGCCCGGCGCCCGGAGCGGGCGCGGTCACCTGCGTTGACCTGGGGCGGAGCCGGGGTGTGCGGGGGGTCTCGGACGGCGTCGTGGCGATGTTCTACGATGGATGTCGTCATCGGGCAGGGACGCGTTCGTCACGCTCGGTGAGCGCCATGGGGTATGGTGTAATTGGCAACACGGCTGATTCTGGTTCAGTTGTTCTAGGTTCGAGTCCTGGTACCCCAGCTGCGAGCGGTGCTCGGCGGCCCCGGTAGGGTCCACGGCGCTGTTCCTCCTAGGGCCCCGTCGTCTAGCGGCCTAGGACGCCGCCCTCTCAAGGCGGTAGCGGGGGTTCGAATCCCCTCGGGGCTACACCACGAACGCCGTGATCCTCTCCCGGATCACGGCGTTTCGTCGTTGCGGACGAAGACCGACGGCGTGCCGACCTCACCGAACCACAGGTAGGCGAGCAGCACCGGCCGGTCGGTGGACATCGCGTGCGGCTGCCACGGCTCGTGGTGCACCAGGTCCCCGGCCGGCTCGTCGACCCAGCCGTCCCCGTGGTCCCAGCGGAGGCCGCCCAGCGGGAGGTAGTACTCCTCGGCCGGGTGGTGGTGGGCGCGGTAGTGCACGCCCGGTCCGAGCAGGACGAGCCCGAGGACGACGCCGTCGTCGGGGTCGTCCTCGGCGCCGCGCAGCGGCGCGTGCGCGTAGCCCGCGAACAGGCCCTCGTCGTGCGCGTAGCCGGCGGTCCGCGTCCACGCCGCCCGCGAGGCGACGAGGGTCACCGCCTCCCGCAGTTGGTCGTCGACCTCCTCCCCGACGCGGGCGAGGGCCTCGTCGAGGTGGGCCAGGACGGGGAGGTCCGGCGGGGTGGTGGAGAGTTGCGGCGGGCCGCCCAGGCTCGCCAGCGCCATCAGGTCCGCCATCGCCCCGCGACGCCCCAGCGCCGCCACGAAGCGCGCGGTCAGGGCGTCGACGGCGGGGCCGGGAGCGGTCACGACGCCGATCCTGGCACCACACCGATCCGGTCGGGATCACGGCGCCTCGTCGTCCAGGACGGGGACTGCGTACTCCGCGTCGCCCGGACGGCAGATGTCGCCCACGGATGCGCCGCCCATGATGCGGGGGTCGGCGACCCCGGGGGGACAGCGTGAAACGCATCGTGGCCTGCTGTGACGGCACCTGGAACACCGCGTCGCAACCGTTCCCGACCAACGTCGAACGGCTCGCCAAGGAGATCGCCCCGCAGGCCCCCGACGGGACCGAGCAGGTCGTCCACTACCACGACGGGGTCGGGACGTCGCCCGGTGAGCGGCTCTTCGGCGGGGCCTTCGGCTTCGGGCTCTCGGCGGTCGTGCGCGACGTCTACCGGGCCGTCGTCACGGCGTTCCGTCCCGGCGACGAGATCTACGCGTTCGGCTTCAGCCGGGGTGCCTACACCGCGCGGAGCCTCGTCGGGCTGATCCGGAACTGCGGGATCCTGCGCCCCGAGCACGTCGACCGCCTCGACGCGGCCTATGACCTCTACCGTCGCCGGGACCCGTCGTCGAGCCCCGACGCCGACGAGGCCAAGGCGTTCCGGGCGCAGTACTCGTTCGAGACGCGCATCCGCTTCGTCGGGGTCTGGGACACCGTCGGGTCGCTGGGCATCCCGCTGTCCGGCATCGAGCTCGTCGACACCCTGAACCGTCACTGGCAGTTCCACGACACCCGGCTGAGCTCCACCGTCGACGCCGCCTGCCACGCGATCGCCGTCGACGAGCGCCGCCGGCCGTTCCGGCCCACGCTCTGGGAGCCAACGTCCGACGGCGAGGTCGTGCGCCACCAGACCTGGTTCGCGGGTTGCCACGGCGACGTCGGCGGTGGGAACCCCGAGCACGGTCTGTCCGACATCACGCTGCGCTGGATGGCGGCGCACGCGACGGACGCGGGACTCGCGCTCGCGCCCGATTCACCGCTCTCACCCCAGCGGGCGGGCGGGTCCTCGCCGCGCATCGGCGACGTGACCCCCGACCCGCTCGGCTCCGAGCACGACACGATGACGTGGGCCTACCGCCTGCTCATCCCGTTGGACCGGGAGATCGGGACGACGGACCCCGTCGCCGAGGCCGCCGCCGACACGACCGTCACCCGCACCGGGAAGGCGGACTACCACCCCGAGAACCTGGAGCGCTACATCGCGCTCCCGGCACACCACGTCGAGGACGTGGACCGCCTCGCCTGACGTCCCGGGCAGCGCGGCCTCAGGGCGGGGTGGCCCGGTAGAGGATCGAGCGGGTGTTCTCCTCGGAGTAGTAGGCCTCCATCTCGGTGAGCGTCATGTCGTCGGTGGTGCGCGAGGCCATCTGCGCGATGCTCGGGAGGTCGTCCTCGGGCCACGTCTCGGGCTCCCACAGCCCGGAGCGCAGGAACGCCTTCGCGCAGTGGGTGAACACCTCCTCGACGCCGACCTCGAGCACCAGCCGCGGCACGTGGCCCCGGTGGCGCAGGGTCTCGGCGTAGGGCGGGTCGAGCAGGATGCGGGCGGTCCCGTTGATGCGCAGCGTGTCCGTGCGGCGCGGCACCAGGAAGATCAGCCCGACGTGCGGGTTCTCGAGGACGTTGAGGAAGCCGTCCACGCGACGGTTCCCGGGTCTGTCGGGGAGCACGAGCGTGCGGTCGTCGCGCACGTGCACCGAGCCCGCCGGGTCGCCCTTCGGGGAGACGTCGACGGTGCCGTCGCCACCCGCCGTGGCGATCATCTGGAACGGGCTGCGGGCGATGAAGGCCCGGTCGGTCTCGTCGAGCCGGTCGCGCTGCTTGACGACGGCGCGGCGGACCGGCCCCCCGACGACCTCGCGGAGCTCCTCGGCCGACGTGATGTGCTTTCCCTCGCTCACGTCCTCCGAGGGTAGGTGCCCGGGCAAGGGGGTTCAGCCGAGTGCCTTCGTGAGGTCCCGGGCCGCGGCCAGTAGGTCGTTCGCCCACCGCGAGCCCGGCTTGCGACCGATGCGGTCCACCGGCCCCGACACCGACACCGCGGCCACCACACCGCCGTCGGGACCGTGGACCGGCGCGGACACGCTCGCGACCCCCGCCTCGCGCTCGGCCACGCTCTGCGCCCAGCCGCGGCGCCGGACCTCCGCGAGCGGCTCGACGCCGAACACCTCGCCCGGGGTGCGCCCGTCGACGAGGGGCGCGTCGGGGTCGGACCAGGCGGCGAGCACCCGCGCGCCGGAGCCCGCCGTCATCGGCAGCCGCACCCCGACCGGCACCGTGTCCCGCAGGCCCGACGCCGGTTCCGAGGCGGCGACGCAGACCCGGGAGCCGCCCTCGCGGCGATAGAGCTGGACGCTCTCCCCGGTGAGGTCGCGCAGCGTCGGGAGGACCTCCTCGGCGGCGGTGAGCAGCGGGTCGTGGTGGCCGTGGGCGAGCTCGCCGAGGGCAGGGCCGGGCTGCCAGCGGCCGTCCGCGTCGCGCTCGAGCAGGCGGTGCGCCTCGAGCCCGACGGCGAGGCGGTGCGCGGTGGCCCGCGGGAGGCCGGTGCGCTCGCAGAGCTCGCCCAGGGCGCACGGGGCGACCGCCGCCGCCCGCAGCACCCCCACCGCCTTGTCGAGCACACCGATTCCGCTAGTCTGTCCCACGGGACGACACACTAGTCCCAGTATGTGGGAACTCAAGAGGTGAGACGGTGGGACGCACACTCGCGGAGAAGGTCTGGGACCAGCACGTGGTCCGAGCAGGGGGAGAGGGCCCGGGAGGAAGCACCGAGCCCGATCTCCTCTACATCGACCTCCACCTCGTGCACGAGGTGACCAGCCCCCAGGCCTTCGACGGACTGCGCCTCGCGGGCCGGCCGGTGCGTCGGCCCGACCTCACGATCGCGACCGAGGACCACAACGTCCCGACGATCAACATCCTCGAGCCGATCGCCGACGAGACCTCGGCGACCCAGGTCGCGACCCTGCGCAGGAACGTCGAGGAGTTCGGGGTCCGGCTCTTCCCGATGGGCGACCGCAACCAGGGGATCGTCCACATGATCGGCCCGGAGCTGGGGCTCACCCAGCCCGGCACCACGGTCGTCTGCGGGGACTCGCACACCTCCACCCACGGCGCGTTCGGGGCGCTCGCGTTCGGGATCGGCACGTCCGAGGTCGAGCACGTGCTCGCCACCCAGACGCTGCCGCTGCGCCCGTTCAAGACGATGGCCATCGAGATCGACGGGCAGCTGCGCCCGGGGGTGACCAGCAAGGACCTCATCCTCGCGGTCATCGCGCAGATCGGCACCGGCGGCGGGGCGGGCTACGTGCTCGAGTACCGCGGCGAGGCGGTGCGCGCGATGTCCATGGAGGCGCGCATGACGATGTGCAACATGTCGATCGAGGCCGGCGGGCGCGCCGGGATGGTCGCCCCGGACGACACCACGATCGAGTACCTCAGGGGCCGCCCGCACGCCCCGCAGGGCGACGAGTGGGACGCCGCGGTCGAGGCCTGGCGCGAGCTGCGCACCGACGACGACGCCGAGTTCGACGCCGTCGTCCACATCGACGCCGACGCGCTGACGCCGTTCGTCACCTGGGGCACCAACCCCGGCCAGGGCCTCCCGCTCGGCGAGGAGGTGCCCGACCCCGACCAGATCGCCGACGAGGACGCCGCCGCCTCCGCGCGCAAGGCACTCGCCTACATGAACCTGACGCCGGGCACCAAGCTGCGCGACATCGCTGTCGACACCGTCTTCCTCGGCTCGTGCACCAACGCGCGCATCGAGGACCTGCGGGCGGCGGCCGACGTCATCCGCGGCAACCACGTCGCCGACTCGGTGCGGATGCTCGTCGTCCCCGGCTCGATGAAGGTCAAGGCGCAGGCCGAGGAGGAGGGCCTGGACGCGGTCTTCACCGAGGCGGGGGCCGAGTGGCGCTCCGCGGGCTGCTCGATGTGCCTGGGCATGAACCCAGACCAGCTCGAGCCGGGCCAGCGCTGCGCGTCGACGTCGAACCGCAACTTCGAGGGCCGGCAGGGCAAGGGTGGGCGCACCCACCTCGTCTCGCCGCTCGTCGCCGCCGCCACCGCCGTCCGGGGCACGCTGTCCTCGCCCGAGGACCTGACCCCGTCCACGCTGACGCTCGCCTGAGGGGACCGGTCATGGAGAAGTTCTCGACGCACACCGGCATCGGGACCCCGCTGCGGGTCTCGAACGTCGACACCGACCAGATCATCCCGGCCGTCTACCTCAAGCGGGTCACGCGGACCGGCTTCGAGGACGGCCTGTTCGCCTCCTGGCGCGCCGACCCGTCGTTCGTGCTCAACACGGAGCCCTACAACCACGGCTCGGTGCTCGTGGCCGGCTCGGACTTCGGCACCGGCTCGTCGCGGGAGCACGCGGTGTGGGCGTTGCTGGACTACGGGTTCCGCGTGGTGATCTCCTCGCGGTTCGGCGAGATCTTCAAGGGCAACTCGTCGAAGGCGGGGCTGCTCGCGGCCACCGTCGAGCACTCCGACGTCGAGCTGCTGTGGAAGAAGATCGAGTCGCGGCCCGGCATGGAGCTCACGGTCGACCTGCAGGCGAAGACGGTGACGGCCGAGGACCTCGTGGTGCGCTTCGAGGTCGACGACTACACGCGCTGGCGGCTCCTCGAGGGGCTCGACGACATCGGGCTCACGATGCGCCACGCCGACGACATCGACGCCTACGAGAAGACCCGGCCGTCGCACAAGCCGACCACCCTGGTATGACGGGTTCAGACGCGAGGGGCCTACCGGAAACTGTCAGAAGGGCGGCTCCTCGGGGAAGCGGTCCTCCGGGTTCGGCTCGGTCTGCTCGCGAGCGCGCCGGCGTAGACGTGCGGCGGTGTCGAGGGCGGCCTGGGTGAGGTAGCCATGCTTGTTCCGGCGCGGGCTGCCCGGTGGCGGGGCCGGTGGGGGCGGCTCGGGGATGAGGCCGAGCAGGTGGTGGTGGTCGGGGTCGGTGCGGGGGACGGGGTCGGGCAGCGGGTCGTAGGGCTCGGGCTCGAGGACGTGCAGCCGCCCGGTCGGGGAGGTCCACTCGAAGCGCCCAGGGCTGGGTTGGTGGACGGTCCAGCCACTCTCGGGATCGTGCTTGAACGTGTGGTCGGGACGGCAGAACGGGCCGAGATCACCGGCTTCGGTGCGGCCGCCGTCGACGACGGCCAGGGTGTGGTCGACGTCGCAGCCGACGGCGTCGGCGGTGCAGGCTGCGTCGCGGCAGGTGCGGTCGCGGGCCTGGACCCAGGCGCGCAGCTCGACGCTGGGGAAGCGGTTGCCCACCTCGGCGATGGTGCGGGCAGGGTGCTCCTCGGGGGGACGTCCGCGCGCGCGTGCCAGGGCGCGGCCGGCTCGTCCGAGCAGGGTCAGCGCGTCGCCGGGCACCAGGGTCTCGCGCGGGGTCGGCCCCGGCAGCTCGCCACGGGCAGGGTCGGCGAGCGCGTCGGTGAGGGTGTCGAGTTCGTGGGTGTAGGCGGTGAGCTCGACGACGTGGTGGCGGCGCTGGGCGGCGTGCGGGGGCGGCTGGCCGGTCCGCGGTGGGCGGACGGTGAGGACGTGGTCGAGGGTGCCGTCGGGGTCGTGGAGCAGCAGCCGGAAGGTGCTGTGGGGGCGGTTCCAGGCCATTCGGACCGCGACCTGGTTGGTGACCGGGCCCCGTCCGGGGAGTTCGCCGGGGCGGCGGTCGAGGCCGAGCGCGGTGGCCAGTCCGACCCGGAGAGCGACCCGCGGGATGAACGGCACCCGCCATGGCGCCGGCTGCTTCTCCGCGGCGGCGCTGTCCGGGCCGGGCGCCCGCGGCGCACCGTCGCGGGGCTCGACGTCGTCGGGGCCGTCATCGTCGGGACCCTCATCGTCGGGACCCTCATCGTCGGGTCCGTCGTCCTCAGGGCCCTCGTCGGCTGGCCCGTCGTCGTCGGGGTCTTCTGGCTGTTCGTCGAGGATGCCGTCATCGGTGGGGCCACCGAAGCGGGCGACGACGTGCTCGATGACGTCGCTGTCCCACATGCCCGCACCGTCGGGGCCGGTGAGGGTGAGCATGACCTCGGACCGGATCGGCCCGATGGGGGCGTCCGATCCGGCGGCACGCAGCCGGCGGGCCACCTCGCGGCCGAGGGCGACGATGCGGTCGTGGGCGTCCTGGGCGGATTCTTCGGGCAGGTCCAGCCCGCACAGCTCGGCCGCGCCCGAGGGGGCGATGCGGAAGGTGACGCGCCGGCGGGCGACGGCAGCGGCCCGGCGGGCGGCGGCCCAGTCGGGGTCGACGGCCTCGGCGGCGGCTTCGATGCGGGCGCAGCACCCCGAAGGGCAGCCGCGGCGCGTCGGGCAGCACCCGCTCGACCACGGTGCGGGCTTGCGCGGTGTCGAGGTCGGCGAGGGTGCTGGTGAACAGCCCGGCCTTGTGTCCTTCGAGCCGGCCGTCGGCCATGGCCTCGCCGAGGGCGGGCAGGCGTTCGAGGACCTGGCGGGCGAACTCGATGCGTTGCGCGGCGTAGGCCTCGGACCAGCCCAGTGAGGCGGCGACGATCTTCCCGGCCCGGCGGCGGCCCTGGACACGCTCGCGGGTGCCGGCCTGGGCGCGGCTGGTTTCCAACATCCAGCGGGCCAGGGCCAGGGTGGTCCGGTTGGTGTGGGCGAACCAGGCGCTCATCCCGGCGTCGACCCACTGGCCGGGCAACTCACGGGGGTCGGCGGCCAGCAGCAGGCCCGGTGGGGGCAGCTCGGCGGGGTCGTGCAGGTCCTCGAGGTCGGGGCACGGCAGATCGGCGACCTCGGCGAGGGGTTCCTCGTCGGGGTCGGCCTGCCAGCCCACCGCCACCGTCATGAATCGAACACTAGTTCGAGGGTCCGACACCCACGGCCGCGGACACCGGGTGGTGAGCAGGACGGCGGATCACGGTTCGACAACGGATCGGCGGCTCAGGGCTGGAGCGGACGCCGACGCAGCCGGATCACCTGTCGGCGGATCCGCCACCCCCGCTCGGTCCGCACGGCATCGTCCTCGTGCACCAGGCTCCCGACCCGCCCGTCGACCGACACCCCAGACCCTTCGACACCGCACGGGCCGTGTCCTGCCCCAGGTCCTCCACGACGATGTTGGTCACGTGGTGCCCCACCGGGTTGCGGTCACCGAGGGCCCGCCCGCCTCCTCGAGGGCCTGCAGCCCGACTGCAGCGCGACGGTCCGCTATGTCACCGGGGTTCATGCCAGCTCCACCGGCGCCAGCTCCGCGAACCGGTCGCCCGGCCCCGGGTTCCCGGCCGCCGACGAGCCGCCGAGCTGGCGCACCACGCCCCACACCGCGTTCAGCGCGGTGTGCACCGCGCCCTCGGCCCAGCCCGGGGTGAAGGAGATGTCGTCCCCGGCCAGGAAGATCCCCCGGTGTTCAGGGGCGAACCCCTCCTGCACGAAGTGGGTGAACATCCGCCGCTGGTAGCGGTAGTGGCCCGGCAGGTTCCCCCGGAACGCGCCCATGAAGTGCGGCTCGCGCTCCCACGAGATCGTGATCGGCTCGCCGAGGATGTGCGAGGCGACGTCGAGGTCGGGATAGATCTGGCGCAGCGAGTGCAGCATAAGCCGCACCCGCTCGTCGGTGGGCAGGGCCAGCCACTTCAGCGCGTCGTCGTTCCACGTGTACGACAGGCAGAGCACGGCGGGCCGGGTGGCGGCGTCGGGGTCCTCGAGGCCGCTCCCGCCGTCGAGCAGGTACGTCCCGCGCGTCATGCGGTCGGTGAGGGTCGTCGACATGACGTGGCGGCCCGAGACCGGGTCCCGATCGCGCCAGAACGGACGATCCACCAGCACGAACGTCTTCGAGCTCTGCATGTAGTGGGAGCGCTCGAGCGCCCGCCACAGGTCCTGGCTGAACAACGACTCGTCGGTGTCGATCCCGGCGGAGAGCAGCCACGACTGCACCGTCGAGATCACCGCCGGGTAGGCCCGCTCGGTGCCCCAGCGGTCGAGGACGCCGATCCGGCGGTCGTCGAGACGTCGCAGCGCCCGCACGGCCGGCCGGGGGGACCCGCCGTGCAGCGACTCCAGCGACGCGCCCGGCGTCCACCCCGCCAACGACGACGGGGCCCGTCGCCACAGCGCCAGCGGCACCGACTGGGCGCCGCCGTGGATGCGGACGTGCTGGTCGTCGGCGTCGGTGGCGACGACGCGCAGGATCTCCAGCATCGAGTTGGGGAAGTCGGTGTCCCAGCCCCCGGTGCCGAAGCCGACCTGCCCGAACAGCTCGCGGTGTGAGAAGGACGCGAACGACGGCGACCGCGCCAGGAACCCCGAGAAGCTCTCGTCGTCGAGGCGGGGGACCAGGCGGTTCCAGATCTGCTTGATCGCCCCGGCGGACCGGGCGGCGACCGCGGCGCGCAGGGCAGGCAGCTCCGCGCCGTCGGCGAGGGCGGTCGCCCAGGCCCGCGAGACCTCGCCGAAGACCGGCGGCAGATCCTCGGGACGTTCCGCGTAGTACGGCCGTCCCCCGAGCTCGATGACCGTCGACGGCGTCTGCGGCGCGAGCGGGTTGGGGAACGGCGAGGTCCGGACGTCGAGGATGCGCAGGTAGTGCCCGAAAGCCCGGCCCGAGGCGGGGAAGCGCATGCCGCCGAGGTCGGCGACCGCCCCGGGCGTCCCGGGGAATGACTGCGACCGCAGCCGGCCGCCGATCTCGCCCGCCTCGTAGACGACGGGGCGCAGCCCGAGCCGCATCAGCTCGTAGGCGGCGACGAGCCCGGCCATGCCGGCGCCGACGACGGCGATCTCCGTGCCGCGCGCCTCGACGGGCACCGAGCCGAGGCCGGCCGGGTGGGCGAGGTAGGTGTCGTAGGCGAAGGGGAAGTCGGGGACGAGCATGGAAGGGGAGCTGGCCCGGTCCGTGTTCACCACCGATACGTCTCCGGCCGCCGGTCGGCGAGGTAGTCGCCGAGCCCGCGGGCGCGCTCGAGGTCGGCGACCCCGACGTCGGCCACGAGCAGCTCCTCGGCCTCGCCACCGGCCCGCGCCAGCTCCCGGCCGTCCGGCCCGACGATCAGCGACGCGCCGCAGAACCCGGCGCCCACCTGGTTGGCGTAGGCGATCGCGACCCGGTTCTCCATCGCCCGCGCGGGCAGCAGCACCCGGGCGACGGCCTCGTCGTCGAGCGCCGTCGGGACCAGCACCGCCTGCACGCCCGCGAGGGCCAGACCGCGGACGACCTCGGGGAACTCGACGTCGTAGCAGACGACCACGCCGCAGCGCAGGCCGCCGAGGTCCACGACCAGCGGGGTCCCGTCGCCGGGGGAGTAGGCCGCCCGCTCGTCGTCGCCCCAGAGGTGCGTCTTGACGTAGCGCCCGGCGAGCGCCCCGTCGGCGCCCACCACCACCGCCGTGATGTGCCCCTCGTGCGGCTCGGAGGCGACGACGGCGATGCGGTGCTCCGCCGCGATCTCCTGCCAGCGCCCGACGAGCCCGGGGTCCGGCGGTCCGAACGTGCCGCCCGGACCAGCAGCGCCGTAGCCGGTGGCGAGCAGTTCCGGGGTCACGACGACCTCGGCGCCGGCCGCCGCAGCCCGGGCGGCGGCGTCGGCGAGCCGCACCGCCCCGGCGTCGGGACCCCGCGCCTGCCAGACCGCGATCCGCATACCGCCACTCTCCTCGCCCGGATCAGCCCCGGTTCGCCGCCAGCACGGCGAGCAGGTCGTAGACCACGTGGGCGGCGGCGATGCCGGTGATCTCGGCGTGGTCGTAGGCGGGGGAGACCTCGACGACGTCGATCCCGACGACGTCGAGGCCCTGCAACCCCCGCAGCGAGTGCAGCAGTTCCCGCGACGTCAGGCCGCCCGCCTCGGGGGTGCCGGTGCCGGGGGCCGCGGCGGGGTCGAGGACGTCGATGTCCACCGACACGTACACCGGGCCGCCCGCGAGCCGCCGGCGCATCCGCTCGACGGCGCGGGCGACGCCGTCGGTCTCGTAGTCGTCGGCACGGATCACCGCGAAGCCGAGCCGCGCGTCGTCGTCGAGGTCGCTCGACGAGTACAGCGGGCCGCGGATCCCGACGTGCATCGACCGCTCCTGGTCGATCAGCCCCTCCTCGCTCGCCCGGCGGAAGGGGGTGCCGTGCGTGTACGGGGCACCGAAGTAGGTGTCCCAGGTGTCCAGGTGGGCGTCGAAGTGCAGGACGGCGAGCGGGCCGTGCAACGCGGCGAGGGCCCGGAGGGCGGGCAGGGCGAGGGTGTGGTCGCCGCCCAGGCCGACGACCGTCGCCCCGTCCTGCGCCAGCTCGAGGATCCCGGCCCGGCACGTCGAGAGCGCCTCGGGGATGTCGAACGGGTTGAGGGCGAGGTCCCCGGCGTCGGCGACCTGCAGCGCCGCGAACGGCGACACCCCGACCGCCGGGTTATACGGCCGCAGCAGCCGGGACGACGCCCGGATGTGCGCCGGGCCGAACCGCGCTCCGGGCCGGTAGCTCACGCCCGCGTCGAACGGCAGCCCGACGATCGCCACGTCCGCCCGGGAGACCTCCCCGAGGCGGGGCAGGCGGGCGAACGTGGGCGGCCCCGCGAAGCGCGGGACCTGCTGCCCGTCGACGGGCCCGATGGTCACCGGGACCTACGGGACGTTGACGATCTTGGCCTCGCTCGGCACGCCCTTGTCGTCGACGAGGAAGAGCATGTACGGGCCGGGCGGGGCGATCGTGGGCTCCGGCGGCACCGTCACCGAGACGCCGTCGGGGGTCTTCTGCATCGGCAGCGCGACGTCGCGCATGTCGGTGGTGGTCACGTGCGTGGCCGTCGAGGTCCGGATGAGGCGGGCCTTCGCGATGTGCGCGGCGTCCGGGGTGGGGATGTCGACCGTCTGGCCCCGGTCCATCGTCGCGGGCGCCGAGGTGATCGTCGGGCGGGGGAGCCCCTTCTCCAGGTACGGCGGGGTGAAGATCTCGAGACGCTGCTCGAAGGTGCCCGGGATCGTGTTCTTCTCGTCGTCGAACAGCGGGTCCGAGCCGGCCACGAGGACGCGGCCGTCGGGCAGCAGCAGCGCCTCGGTGTGGTAGTCGCGCCCGATGTTCGGGTCGGCCATGGGCGTGAGCTGGTTCGTGGTCGGGTCCAGCGTGTACGCGAGGTGGTTGTTGGTCGCGCCCTTGCCCCGGTAGTCCAGCGACCCGTTGGTGATCAACGTGGTGTCATCGGGCATGTTCACCATGTTCGGGTACCGGGTGGGCTGCGCCAGGTTCGGGCCGGGCGTGAAGTGCGGCGCCGGGTCCTTCAGGTCCAGGAAGTCGATGCGCGCCGTGGAGATCGGGCTCTCGCCGACCCCGCCGCCGCCGACGACGGCGATCCGCTGGTCCTGCACCGGGCCCACGAACGCCGAGCCCGAGGTCTCCATCAGTTCCGGGTCACGCAGCCCGGGGATCGGGGTGAACAGGTTGGAGTCGATGTTCCAGAACCCCGGCACCCGGCCCTTGTCCGACGGCCCGTACCCGGCATTGGAACCGGTGTAGACCATCTGGTGCGGGGTCTCGGTCTCGAAGAGGGACGGGTAGGTCGGGAAGTACTGGTTGAGGTTGGGGCGGTCGACCCAGGTGTTCGCCCGCGGGTCGTACTCCTCGGTCTGGCCGTTGAGCACCTGCCCCACGCCGTCGAGGCCGGCGACCGTGAGCACGTTGCCGTCGGAGAGCGGCGTCAGCGTCGGGTACCAGCGGGGCTGGTTCATGTTCGGGACCTGCGACCACTGCTCGGTCTTCGGGTCGAACGTGTAGGCCTTGTCGGTGCCCTGGTAGTCCTGCTTGTCCAGGGTCATCGGCTCGCCGAGGCCGTAGAGGTTCTTCGCGTCGGCGGCGTCCAGGCCGGAGATCGAGTACTTGTCGCGGTTGCCGTTGACCGCCGCCGGCCCGGACTGCTCGGCCTCGACGAAGACCTTCTCCTCCGAGGCCGTGACCTTGGTCCGCGCGCCCGTACCGGTCTTCACCGCCGGCGCCACCGTCGCGTCGAAGTCGGAGCGGTACTTCTGGCCGGTCGGGGAGGTGAACTCGGTGCCCGCCGGCAGGAAGCGCGGGGCGGCCGGGTTCTCGTTCTTGATGCGCATCGCGCCGGCCGCGTTGGTGACGGCGCCGTCGAGCTTCTCGTAGCGCTGCGTACCACCGGCGAAGAGGATCCGGCCGTCGGGGAGGACCGTCTGGCCGCCGCAGAACATGTCGTCCGGCACCGGGATCATCTTCGACGATCCGGTGGCCGGGTCGTAGACCATGCTCTTGAGCGCCTTGGTGGCGAACATGTCCTCCTTGTTGCCGGACCCGGCGATGAGGAGGACCTTGCCGTCGTTCAACAGCGCGGCGTGGATGGAGTTGACCCGGTTGTCCGGCGGCACCTCGACGGTGTCCCAGTGGCCGTACTGCGCCTTGTAGGGAGCGCTGTTGATCAGCCGCTCGTGGCGCCATTCCTGGACGTAGTTCACGGCCGGGGGCACGTTGACCCCGAGCAGCACGGCGGCGGCGACGACGACGAGCGCGATCTGTCGGTAACGACGTGTCTTCGCGCGCAAGCCCACTCTCCACGGTCCGTCGGATGGCCGTGGTGCACGCTAACCGAGTCGGTCGGGGGCCTTGACGGCGGCCCCGTGACCGCACCGTGACACCACCGTGTCCCGCCGCGGTCGCTCCGGCGGCGCCGGTCCTAGACCGCCGGGTCGCGCACGTAGTCGGCCGCGACCAGGCGCAGCGTGCCATCCGATGCCGCGTGGAACGAGAGCGACCAGACGCTGCCCTTGCGCGAGGGCGGGTCGGCCAGGCGCCGGTTGCTGTGCACCTCGGGCCGGACGCCCCCGGAGGCGTCGGCGGCGAGGTCGCGCACCAGGAACGGGATGCCGTCGCCCTGCGCGCACACCGCCGAAGTGGGCCCGGCGGCGAGCTCGAGCAGGCGGGCCCGCGCCCGGGCCGGGTCGGCGAACACGGCCTCGTCGGCGAACACCGGCTCGTCGGTGATCCCGGCGCCGAGGCGGTGCGAGGCCGGCTCGAGGGTCTCCCGGCAGCGCACCTTCGGCGCCGTGTACAGCCGGCGGACCCCGAACGCGGTGAGCAGGTCGGCGATCCGCCGGGCCTGGTCGCGGCCCGCGTCGACGAGGGGCCGCGCGTCGTCGTCGGCCACCGTCCCGCGCTTGCCCGCCTTCGCGTGCCGGACCAGCAGCAGCGAGCACAGCGGGCGGGGGCCGCGGGAGAACGCGTCGAGGACGTCGCGGTCGGAGTCGTAGCTGAGCAGGCCCGCGGCCTCCGACGGGCTGCACCAGCGCAGCTCGTCGGTCTCGCCGTTGGGGGTGAAGCTGCCCTCGCCCGCGCGGGCCTCCCAGTAGTCGACGACCTTGCGGTCGGACCCCACCGGGTAGCGCACCGTCGCGAGGTGGCGCCCGAGGGCGGCGCCGAAGCCGGTCTCCTCGTTCACCTCGCGCACGGCCGTGCGGGCCCGGGACTCGCCCGGGTCGACCTTGCCCTTGGGCAGGCTCCAGTCCTGGTGGTGCGGCCGATGGACCAGGGCGACCTCGGCCTCCCCGTTGCTCCCGGGGCGCCAGAGCACCGCGCCGGCGGCGTGGATGCTGGGCGGCAGCTCCTCGTCGGCGTCGGCCGCGAAGCGGATCTCCGTCATCCCGGTCGAGCTCCGCTCCGCTGCGTCTCCGGTCACGCCTTGGCCTCGCGCCGCATCAGCAGCTGGACCTGGTGGTCGCAGACCTGCATCCCGTCGGCGTCCTCCCCGGCCGCCACCGGCCACGGCGTCCACGACCCGTCCGGCTCGAGGACCCAGCACCGCGTGGTCGGCGCCGTCGCGGAGTCGAGGATCCCGTCGAGCTGGGCGACCAGCCGCGGGTCCGTGACCGGCGCCAGCTCCTCGACCCGGCGATCGAGGTTGCGGTGCATCATGTCGGCGCTACCGATCCAGTGTTCGCCCGCCCCCACGAAGTGGAAGATCCGCGAGTGCTCGAGGAAGCGCCCGAGGATCGAGCGCACCCGGATGTTCTCCGAGAGGCCGGGCACCCCCGGGCGCAGCGCGCAGATGCCCCGGACGACGAGGTCGACCGGCACCCCGGCCTGGGAGGCGCGGTAGAGCGCGTCGATGACCTGCTCGTCGACGAGCCCGTTGACCTTGATCCGCACCCCGGAGGTCCAGCCGGACAGCGCCCGCTCCCGCTCGGTCTCGATGCGCTCGACCACCCCGCGCCGCACGCCGTAGGGCGCGACGAGCAGCCGGCGGTACTGATGGCGGCGGGCGTACCCGGTGAGGACGTTGAACAGGTCGGTGAGGTCCGCGCCGATCGTCTCGTCGGCGGTGAACACCCCGATGTCCTCGTAGAGCCGCGCGGTCTTCGGGTTGTAGTTCCCGGTGCCCAGGTGGCAGTAGCGCCGGATCGTCGCGCCCTCCTGACGCACCACCAGGGCGGCCTTCGCGTGGGTCTTCAGCCCGACGAGGCCGTAGACCACGTGGACCCCCGCGCGCTCCAGCGCCCGGGCCCAGTTGATGTTGGCGCGCTCGTCGAAGCGGGCCTTGATCTCGACGACCGCGACGACCTGCTTGCCGGCCTCGGCGGCATCGATCAGCGCCTCGACGATCGGCGAATCGCCCGAGGTCCGGTAGAGCGTCTGCTTGATCGCGAGGACCTTCGGGTCGGTCGCGGCCTGCTCGATGAAGCGGTGGACGCTCGTGGAGAACGAGTCGTAGGGGTGGTGGACCATCACGTCGCCCTCGCGCAGCGTGGCGAAGACGCTCTTCGGGGTCTCGCCCTCGCTGAACGCCGGGTGTGTGGCCGGCACGAACACCGGGTCCTTGAGCTCCGGGCGGTTGAGGCCGAGGAGCTCCATGAGCGCCGAGAGGTCGAGCAGGCCGGGCACCTGGACGACGTCGTGAGGGTCGACGTCGAGCTCGCGGAGCAGCAGCTCCAGCATGTGCTCGCTCATCTCGTCGGTGATCTCCAGGCGCACCGGCGGCCCGAAGCGGCGCCGCGCGAGCTCGCGCTCGAGGGCCTGCAGCAGGTCCTCGTCGCGGTCCTCCTCGACGTCGAGGTCGGCGTTGCGGGTCACCCGGAACACGTGGTGCTCCGCGACCTGCATGCCCTCGAAGAGCTTGTCGAGGTGCTCGGCGATGAGGTCCTCGATCGGCAGGAACCAGCAGCGCCGGTCCAGGTTCGTCGCGTCGGCGCCGTCGGTGGTCTCGCCATCTTCGTCGCCGCGCTCCGGACCGACCCGCACCAGCCGCGGCACGTTGTTGGGCACCTTCACCCGCGCGAAGTGCTCGATGCCGGTCTGCGGGTCGCGGACGGCGACGGCGAGGTTGAGCGACTGGTTGGAGATGTAGGGGAACGGGTGCGCCGGGTCGACCGCCAGCGGAGTGAGCACCGGGAACACCTGGGCCTCGAACCACGCGGAGAGCCGCTCGCGGGCCTCGGCGGAGACGCGGTCCCAGCCGATGACGTGGACGCCGGCCTCCTCGAGCGCGGGCCCGACGTCGGAGAGCCAGATCCGCGCGTGCTTCTCGGCGAGCTCCTGGTTGCGCGCGGAGATGCGCACGAGCTGCTCGCGCGGCGTGAGGCCGTCGGCGCTGCGCACCGAGAGCCCGGTCTCCTCACGACGCTTCAGGCCGGCGACGCGCACCATGTAGAACTCGTCGAGGTTGGAGGCGAAGATCGCGAGGAACTTCGCCCGTTCCAGCAGCGGCTGGCTGGGGTCCTCGGCCAGCGCCAGGACCCGGGCGTTGAACTCCAGCCAGGACAGCTCCCGGTTGAGGTAGCGGTCCTCGGGCAGGTCCGCCGAGCCGTCGCTCGCCGGGGTCGCCGCGGCCGGGGCGAGCGGCAGGCGACCCCGGACTTCCCCCCCGCGGGGCTCGCAGTCGTCGGTCGGCGGCGCGGGTGGCGGGGGGACGGACTCGGCGAGCCCACGGGCCCGGCCGGAGCCCTCACCACCCGACGTCGTCGCGACGGCGTCCTGCAGGGCGGTGTCGGCACCGGGTTGCGAGTCGCTCACACGGAGCATTGTCCCCAGCGACGACCGCCCGAGCGAGTGCGACGGCCGACCCGTCGAGCGGTGGCGGTGTGGTCAGCGGCACCCGGCGAGCGGCGCGGCCGGCACCGCGGCGTCGGGCCAGGCCCGGGTGGCGGGTCCGACCCCGAGGGTGCGGACCCGCTCCAGGTCGGCCGGGACGTCGACGTCGTGGCGCAGGCCCGGCCAGTCGCCGGACAGGGCCACGGCGCCCGCCGCCGCATGGGCGCCCGCCGAGTGCGGGCCGAAGCGGGGGCCGAAGGACGGCACGCCCTCCCCGGGCCGGGCGAGCACGAGCAGCGTCGTCCCCTCCCCGGTGTGGTCCGCCACGAACGCCGCGGGGGCGCCGTCGTCGAGGACCGCGTCGGCGCGGGCGAGCGCGGCGTCCAGCTCGGCCGGCCGCAGCGCCGGCAGGTCGCCGAGCAGGGCCGCGACCGGTGCCGGCGGGCCCTCGGTGCCCCGGACCAGCCGCTCGACGCCGGCGCGGACGGCCGCGTTGAGGCCCCCCGCCGGGTCCTCGACGACGACGGTGCGGGAGGCGCACCCCCTATCGGCGTGCCCGATTGCTCCGTCGGCGGCCTCGGGGCGCCCGGCGCGCACCAGCGCCGCGGCGCGGGGGTCGGCGGTGACGACGGCGACCCGGCGCACCGCCGAGGCGAGTACCGCGGCGAGCGTGTCGGCCGCGAGCGCCAGCGCGAGGTCGGCGTGCGCGGCCGAGGCCTCGGCGGGGCCGCGGCCGAGACCGGCCGAGGCGCCGACCAGCCGCGACTTCGCGCGCCGGAGCTCCTTGATGGGGACCACGAGGTCCACCGCGACGGGCATGATCCCCATCCTCCGCCCGCACGTGGCTCCGCGCGCACTCCCGTCGTTCTCCGAGTGTGGACGGACGATCACCGCCCGGGGGAGACTGCGGCCCGCGGAGCGGCGGGGGCGGCGAGGAGGACATCGACAGTGGCGATGGTGCGCGGACGGCGCGGCGACCCGGTGACGTCGATGCCCGACGAGGTCCGCCGCCGGCGCCGGGAGCCGGGCGGCCCGTGGGTCGCCCTCACCGCGCTGGTCTTCTACCCGATCACCTGGTGGGTCGCCCGGCGCCGGATGGTCGGCCTGGAGAATGTCCCGGCGCAGGGACCGGCGATGCTGGTGTGCAACCACGTCTCCTACCTCGACCCGGTCTACACGGCGGTCTTCGTGCACCGGGCCCGGCGGACCCCCCGGTTCCTGGCGAAGGACTCGCTGTGGAAGGTGCCCGTCTTAGGGCGGATCATGGCGGGCAGCCGTCAGATCCCGGTCTCCCGCGGGTCGCGGGACGCCGGCTCCAGCCTTGGCGCGGCGCACCACGCCTTCGACGACGGCGGGGTGGTCGTCATCTACCCCGAGGGCACCATCACCCGCGATCCCGCGGGCTGGCCGATGGAGGCCCGCTCGGGCGCCGCGCGGCTCGCCCTCACCTCTCACGTGCCGGTCATCCCGACGGTGCACTGGGGCACGCTGTCCGTCTACGACCACTACCGGAAGAAGATCCGACCCTCGCCGTTCGGCGCCACGATCACGGTGCGGGCCGGGACGCCGATCCAGCTGGACGACCTGCGGGCCCGCGTCGGGGAGAAGCCCCCGGGTGCCGCCCTGATGCGGGAGACGACCGACCGGATGATGTCCGCCGTGCGCACGCTGCTCGAGGAGGTCCGGGGCGAGTCGGCCCCGGCAGGGACGGGCCCGGGGGTCGACGAGACCGGCGACCGCGGCACGGGGGCCGGGCGATGAGCGCCACCGACGGCCGCTACGCCGTGCTCGGGGCGGGCTCGTGGGGTACCACGTTCGCCAAGGTGCTCGCCGACGCCGGCACCGACGTGTGCCTCTGGGCCCGGCGCCAGGAGGTCGCCGACGCCATCGACCGCGACCACGTCAACGAGGAGTACCTGCCCGACGTGCTGCTGCCCTCCCGGCTGCGGGCCACCCACGACGCCGAGGCCGCGCTCGACGGCGTCTCGACGGTCGTCCTCGCCATCCCCGCGCAGAAGCTGCGCTCCCACCTCGACGACTGGCGCGAGTCGCTGCCCGCCGACGCCACCGTCGTCAGCCTCGCCAAGGGCGTAGAGATGGGCACGCTCAAGCGGATGAGCGAGGTCGTGGCCGACGCCGGGGCCGTGGACCCCGCCCGGATCGCGGTGGTCAGCGGACCCAACCTCGCGGGCGAGATCGCCGCCGAGCAGCCGACGGCCACCGTCGTCGCCTGCTCCGACCACGACCGGGCGGTCGCGGTGCAGCACGCCTGCTCCACCGGCTACTTCAAGCCCTACACCAACGTCGACGTGATCGGGTGCGAGCTCGGCGGCGCCTGCAAGAACGTCATCGCGCTGGCCTGCGGGATGGCCTCGGGGATGGGCTACGGCGACAACACCACCGCCTCGCTGATCACCCGCGGGCTCGCCGAGATCTCCCGGCTCACCGTCGCCCTCGGCGGCCAGGCGCTCACCCTGGCCGGGCTCGCCGGCATGGGTGACCTCGTCGCGACCTGCTCGTCGCCGCTGTCGCGCAACCGGCGCTTCGGGGCCTCCCTCGGCCAGGGGATGTCGGTCGCCGAGGCCGAGAAGGTCAACCACGGCCAGGTCGCCGAGGGCGTGAAGTCCTGCGAGGCGATCGCGGAGCTGGCGCGCCGTCACGAGGTCGACACCCCGATCGTGGACGCCGTCCGCCGGGTGTGTGCCGGTGACGTCTCGGCGCGTGACGTCGGTGACGAGCTGATCAACCGGGAGCGGAAGCCGGAGTGACGTCGCTCGCCCCGCCGTGCACGAATGGTGAGGGGTGGGTTTCGTCCCGGCTCGGGCGAGGAAATCCGCGGTCCGTGGACGTGCTGCAGCGGATGGGACCCCCGGTGGTCGCTCCGGGGGCACCGGGCGGTGCGCGCGGCGCGCTCGTCCGCTGTGTCCCGGCGACCCGCGCCGACGCCTCCGCGGTCCGGCGGGACTTCCGGGACTGGCTCGCCGAGCTGGCCGACCCGGAGTCCGTGGACGACCTGACGCTCGCCGTCTACGAGGCCCTCGCCAACGTCGTCGACCACGCCTACGCCTCGGCCGTCGCCGGCGGGGAGATGCGGCTGTGGGCGGCGGTGTCGCCGCCGCTCGCCGGCGGCCGCGACCTCGTCGTCACGGTGTCCGACGACGGCTCCTGGCGCCGGGCGCAGCGGTCCGGGTGGCGCGGTCGCGGGCTGCCGCTGATGCACACCCTCGCCCACGCCTCGGTGATCTCCGGGGCCACGGGGACGACGGTGCAGCTGCGTCGCCGGGTCGCCCCGGCGCCGGCGCTCGTCCCCGCCTGAGCTCGCTCAGCGGGCCACCCTGGTCCGGTCGGCCCAGGCCCGGACGTGCTCCGGGACCGCCACGTCGTCCGGGAGCGCCGGGCAGGTCTCGGGTGTGCCGAGGACGGTGCCGATCGGCACCACCCCGGCCCAGCGCCGGTCGCCGGCCGGGACCTCTTCCGGGTCGCCGGGCGGACCCTGCCGCACCTTGACGCTGGCCTCGCACAGGTCGAGGGCCAGCACCGCGGTCGCGGCGGTCTCGCGGGGGTCGGGGCGGCGCGCGTGGTTCCACTGGCCCGGCGTCAGGTGCTCGACGACGGCCCACAGCGCGCGGAGGTGCTCCTCGGGGTCGCTCACCCGGCGGGCGCGGCCGCGAACGACGGCGCTGCGGTAGTTCGCCGAGTGGGAGAAGACGCTGCGGGCCAGCACGAGCCCGTCGAGCAGGGTGACGGTCAGGCAGACCTCGCGCTCGGTCGCGAGGCTCGCGGCGCCCGTCGAACCGTGCACGTAGACCACGTCGTCGACGCGGGCGTGCATCGTCGGGAGCACCAGCGGCGCGCCGTGGGCGTCGACGATCCCGAGGTGGCAGACGAGGGCCTCGTCGAGGACGGCGTGCAGCAGGGCCCGGTCGTCGGCCTGGCGCTCGCGCTTGCGGCGGAGCCGGGTGCGGGGGGTGGCTGAGAGGGTCACGGGTTCGATGGTGGCGCCCGGAGTGGCATGCTGCGAGGGCCACTTCCGCGCCGATCGGGGAGGCCACTCGTGGTGAGCGCGGTGTCCTCCGTCGTCGTGGGCCTCGACCGCGACGCGGGCGTACCGCTGGCGGTCCAGCTCGCCGGCGCGCTGCGCCGGGCCGCGCTCGACGGCCGGCTGCGCCCGGGGGACCGGGTCCCGGCCACGCGGGTGCTGGCCCGCGAGCTGGGCGTGAGCCGGACGGTGACCTCGGCGGCCTACGACCAGCTGGTGGCCGAGGGCTGGCTGGGCGCCCGCCACGGGTCGGGGACGGTGGTGACGGCGGCGCCCCCGTCGGGCCCCCGCGTCAACGATCGAGCTCCGCGGACACCCGACGTCAGGACGGAGCCGTCCTCACCTCCGCCGACCGACCTGCGCCCGGGCGCGCCGTGCCTCGAGGTGCTCGACACCGCGGCCTGGCGACGGGCCTGGCGCCGCGCCGGGGATCTCGCCCCGGCCGAGCGGCCCGAGCACGCGGGCTCGCCGGTCTACCGCGCGGCCGTCGCCGAGCACCTGCTGCGCCACCGCGGGATCCCCGCCGCCGCGGACGAGCTCCTCGCGACCGCCGGCACGACCGCCGGGCTCGCCGAGGTCCTCGGGGTCCTGCGCGCCGCGCGCGGCCGACCGCTGCGGGTGGGGATCGAGGACCCGGGCTACCGCCGGGCGGCCGGGGTCGCCCGGGCTGCGGGCGACGAGGTGGTCGGGCTGGCGGTCGACGCGGACGGGCTGGTCGTCGACGCCGTCCCGGCCGGGCTCGACGTCGTCGGCGTGAGCCCCGCGCACCAGTACCCCCTGGGCGGCCGCCTCCCGGTGGCCCGGCGCGGTGCGCTGGTGGAGCAGGCCCGCGCGGAGGGGTTCGTCGTGGTCGAGGACGACTACGACGGCGAGCTGCGCTACGACGTCGCGCCGCTGCCGGTGCTCGCCGCCCTCGCCCCCGACGTCGTCGTGCACCTCGGCACGGCCAGCAAGATCGCGACACCGACGCTCGGCGTGGGCTGGATGGTGGCCCCGCCGGCGCTGCGCGAGGAGGTGCTCGCCGTCCGGCGGGCGACCGGGACCCGGCCCGCGCCGGCGGGGCAGGCGGTGCTGGCCGCGTGGGCCGCCGACGGCGCGCTGGGCCGCCACCTCGCGCGGTTGCGCCGCGAGCTGGGCGCGCGGCGCGCGCTCGTCGTCGCCGCGGTCGCCCAGGCCGGGCACGGGGTGCTCGGGGACCGCGCGGGCGCGCACCTCGTGGTCCCGCTGGCCTGTCCGGCCGACGAGGCGACGGTGGTGGCGCGCGCCGCGGCGGCGGGCCTGTTGGTCGACGGGCTGGGCGAGCACCGTCTCGGGCCGGCGGGCGGGGCCCGGTCGGGTGTCGGCGGGGCGCCACCGCCGCCATACGGGGTCCTCGTCGGCTGGGCCGCCCCGACCCGCGCGGAGCTGGTCGAGGCCCTCGCGCGGTGGGCCGCCGTGCTCGGCGAGATCCCCGGCAGGGCGCGTGGCGACGACGTGGGGCCCGCGTAGGCTCCGCGCGCATGGGAGCACCCGCACGGCGCCCGACGCTGCTGGTCCTCTTCGGGGGCCGCTCGGGGGAGCACGCCGTGTCCTGCGTCTCGGCGGGCGGGATCCTCGACAACCTCGACCGCGAGCGCTTCGACGTCGTGCCCGTCGGGATCACGCGGGCCGGCGAGTGGCTGGCCGTCGGCGACGACACCACCCCGTGGCGGCTGCACGGGCGCGAGCTGCCCGAGGTCACCCCCGACGCCGGCGAGCCGGTGGCGCTGGTGGCCGACCCCACCCGCCGCGAGCTGATCAGCCTCGACGACGCCCGCCGCGGCGCGGTGCTCGCGACCGTCGACGCCGTGTTCCCCGTCCTGCACGGCCCCGCGGGGGAGGACGGCGAGGTGCAGGGCCTGCTGGAGACCGCGGGGCTGCCCTACGTGGGCGCCGGGGTCTGCGCGAGCGCCGCCTCGATGGACAAGGTGGTGACGAAGGCGCTGCTGCGCGACGCCGGGGTGGGCGTCGGCGACGCCGTCGCGCTCGACCGCGCCGCGACCGACCTCACCCCCGCGGAGCGCGACCGGCTCGGCCTGCCGGTCTTCGTCAAGCCGGCCCGCGCGGGCTCCTCGGTCGGGATCCGCCGGGTCACCGCCTGGGAGGACCTCCCGGCCGCGGTCGCGTTCGCCCGCGAGAGCGACCCGAAGGTCCTGGTGGAGGCCGCCGTCGTCGGCCGCGAGATCGAGTGCGGCGTGCTGCAGTTCCCCGACGGCCGGATCGAGGCCAGCGTGGCCGCAGAGATCCGGTTGCCGGGCGCGGACGACTGGTACGACTTCGACACCAAGTACCTCGACGACACCAGCGAGCTCGACGTGCCGGCGAAGCTCGACGACGCGGTCGCCGAGACCATCCGCGAGCAGGCCGTGCGGGTGTTCCGCACCATGGACTGCGCGGGCCTCGCCCGGGTCGACTTCTTCGTCGCCGACGACGGCCGCGTGCTGGTCAACGAGCTCAACACCATGCCGGGCTTCACCGCCACGTCGCTCTACCCGCGGATGTGGGCGACGACGGGCGTCGACTACCCGTCACTGCTCACCACGCTCGTCGAGACCGCGCTCGCCCACGGCACCGGTGTCCGGTGACCCCCGCGTGCCGGCCGGTCAGCGGGTGGGTACCGGGGCGGCCGGCGTCGCGTCCCGGCTCACCAGGGTGATCTTCACGCCGCGTGAGACGTCCTGGATGGCCCCGCTGCCGATGCCGTCGGGCAGCGTGAGCCCCACGAAGATCGCGCGGTCGGCCGTGACCCAGGTGGTCGCGCCCGCGCCGGGGATGCCCAGCCAGGCGACGCCGTCGACGTCGAGCAGCGGGCTCGTCGGACCCAGTTCGGGCGGGGCGGGGAGGCCGCAGCGCAGCACCACCGGCTGGTCCTCGGGCCGGCCGGTGGCCTCCTTCTCGCCGCCCCACGCCATGGTCCCCGCGGGTGCGGGCGCGGCCAGCGACCGCCGCGGCAGCAACCCGTCGCCGGTGTTGATGTCCAGCGG
>NZ_DASXJD010000222.1:0-3953 GCF_036497585.1 Actinomycetospora sp.
GACCGGTGACGGTCCCCTCGAGGTCACCAAGGAGGGGCGCGGCATCGTGATGCGCGTGCCGCTCGAGGGTGGGGGCCGGCTCGTCGTGGAGATGACCGCCGACGAGGCGAGTGACCTGCGGGAGGCGCTCACCTCCGTCTCCTCCTGATCGGGTGACCGCCACGACGGGGTCGGGCATGACCGGCGGCCCGGTCCCGGGCACGCCGTTCGCGCAGCCCTCCCTCCCCACACCCCTCGCCGACGTCGTCTGCGTCGATCCGGGCACCACCGCGTCCGGCGACGCGCTCGTCCTGCTGCGCCGCACCACCGACGCCGCCGGCGAGTCCGTGGCCGCGCCGGAGGCCACGCCCAGCGGCTGGGTCGCCTCCGCGGGCGCGGTCGCCGCGCTGGCTCCCGACGACGGTGCCGGGCGGTGGCTCGTCGGGGCGGGCGGTGGTTCGGCGTCGGACTGGCGCGCCGCCGGGGCCGCCGCCGTGCGCGTCGTCACCGGGCGCACCGAGCCGGGTGCGCTCTACGGCGCGTCGGAGGGTGAGGACGATCCCGTCGCCCGCGTGCTCGTCACCCCCGACGAGGGCCAGCCCGGCCCGGACGACGACGCCGCCTGGGCCTCGCTGGCCACCGGCCTGCTGCTCGGCTCGCACCGCTTCGCGGTGAAGTCGGGCCCGCGGGCCGCGCCGCCGACCGTCCGCGTCGCCGTCCCCGAGGCGTCCCGCCCCGCCGTCGAACGCGCCCTCGTGCTCGCCCGGGCGACCGCGACCGCGCGCGACCTCGCCGACACGCCGTCGGGCGCGAAGTCACCCGCCTGGTTCGCCGACGAGGCGACCGCGCTGCTCGGCACGGTGCCGGGGCTCGGGCTGGCCGTGAGGGACGAGTCGTGGCTGGCCGAGCAGGGCTTCGGCGGGGTCCTCGCGGTGGGCGGCGGCTCGTCGCGGCCGCCGCGCTTCCTCGAGATCACGTGGTCGCCGGAGGGGGCGCAGCGCCACGTCGTGCTCGTCGGCAAGGGCATCACGTTCGACACCGGCGGCATCTCGATCAAGCCGAACGCCGGCATGGCGGACATGCGCACCGACTGCTCCGGCGGCGCGGCCGTCGTCGGCGCGCTGGCCGCGATCGCCACCCTGGAGCTGCCGGTACGGGTCACCGGGCTGGTCCCCCTGGCGGAGAACCACGTCTCGGGCTCGGCCTACCGGCCCGGGGACGTGGTGCGCCACTACGACGGCCGCACCTCCGAGGTCACCAACACCGACGCCGAGGGCCGGATGGTGCTCGCCGACGCCCTCGGTTGGGCCGTCGCGACCCTCGAGCCCGACGTCATGGTCGACGTCGCCACGCTGACCGGCGCGATGAAGGTGGCGCTCGGGGTCCGCACCGGCGGGCTCTTCGCGACCTCGCCGGACCTGGGTCGGCAGCTCGTCGACGCCGGCGCGACGACCGGCGAGGCGTGGTGGGCGATGCCGCTGTCCGACGCGCACTCCTCCGACGTCGACTCCACGATCGCCGACGTGCGGCAGGCCCCGCCCGGCCCCGGCGGGATCGTCGCGGCGCTCTTCCTGCAGCGGTTCACCGCCGGCCTGCCGTGGGCGCACCTCGACATCGCCGGCCCCGCCCGCTGCGACAGCCCGCACGAGGAGGTCGCCAAGGGCGCGACCGGGTTCGCGGCGCGGACGCTCGTGGAGTTCTGCGGGGCGTTCTGAGCTCGGCCGCCGCCCCGATTCTGAGCGAGGGGCACCCACGGTCGAATAGATGGGCCGAGGGCACCCTTCGCCGAACGCCTGGCCGGCCGCCGGGATTCTGAGCGAGGGGCACCTTCGGTCGATTAGATAGGCCGAGGGCGCCCTTCGCCGGAACGCCCCAGGACGCCTCAGCGCGGGAGCACCGACGCGCAGAGCAGGCCGTCCGACACCGGGAGCAGCAGCGGAGCGAGCCGCTCGTCCCCACGGACCGCACGCACCGTCTCCCGCAGCGCCGACGAGATGGCCTCGCGGCGAGTGGTGTCGGTGACCCGGCCGGTCCACAGCACGTTGTCCAGCGCCACCACCCCGCCCGGGCGCAGCAACCGGACCGCCTCTTCGAGGTAGCGCCGGTACTCGACGGTGAGGGCGTCGACGAGGACGAGGTCGTACCCGCCATCCGACAACCGCGGCAGCACCTCGAGCGCCCGGCCGGTGATCATGCGGACCCGGCCGGCGGGGAAGCCGGCGTCCACACACGCCCGGCGGGCCAGCCCCTGGTGCGCGGCCTCGCAGTCGATGCTGGTCAGCAGGCCCTCGCGCGGCATCCCGCGCAGCAGGCTGACCGTGCCCAGTCCCGCTCCGGTCCCGAGCTCGACGACGTGGCGCGCGCGGGTCGCCGATGCCAGGAACGTCAGCGCGGCGCACGCTCCGGGGCCGATGGGGACGATGCCGTGCTCGGCGGCCCGCTCCCGCGCCGCGATGAGCACCTCGTCCTCGTCCCCGAACCGCTCCGCCCGGGCGCGCAGCTGCTCGGTGGCCCCCGCCTCGGCCGCCGGCTCGGCGAGCGTGACGGTGACGGCGGCCTCGTCGTCGTCGGCCGGCTCGTCGGTGTCGGGCGCCACCTCGACCGACGGGTCCTCCACCGGACGGGGCCGTGACCCCTCCGAGGCACCCCCGCGGCGTCCCGGCGGGGTGGCCGCTGCCGGCGAGCGCACCGGGCCGGTCGGCACCCGCGGGTAGACCGGGATCCGGTTCCCGCCGTGCGCGCCCCGGGCCCCGGGGCGGGCGGCGCCCCGACGCCGTCCGGCGAATCCGGGCGGGGACGCGGCCCCGGCGGCGTCATGCGGGGCAGGCGGGGGAGTCCTCTCCGCGGGGGGCGGTGACGCGCCCCGGGAGGTATCAGGAGGCGAGGAGGACGTGGTGGAGTCGACGACGCGCAGGCCGGCGCGAGCGCGACGCTCGTCCTCACCCCGGCCGCGGCGGCCCCCGTCCTCCGTCACGTGGATCAGGCTAGATCGAGACAGGCCGGGTCCCGCCGCGCCGCGCCGCGGCCCGAGGGCGGCCGGAAACTCAGCCCCCTCTCAGTCGACCCTCACCCGGGTGTCATACCCCTCGGCGAGAGTGGCCCCATGACCGAGACGCTCGCGGTGCGCCCCGTCGGACCCGACGTGGACGCCGACGCGTCCGGCACGCGCGCGGGCTTCACCGGATCCGCCGAGAGCTGGACCCCGCCGTCCTGGGACGACGTGGTGCGCGAGCACGCCGACCGCGTCTACCGCCTGGCCTACCGGCTCACCGGCGACGCGCATGACGCCGAGGACCTCACCCAGGAGACCTTCATCCGGGTCTTCCGCTCGCTCGCGGCCTACCAGCCCGGCACGTTCGAGGGCTGGCTGCACCGCATCACCACGAACCTCTTCCTCGACATGGTCCGCCGTCGCGGCCGCCTGCGGATGGAGGGTCTGCCCGAGGACACCGACCGGCTGCCCGGCGGCGGCCCGGACCCCGAGCAGGTCTTCTCCGAGGCCCACCTCGACCCCGACCTCCAGGGCGCGCTCGACGAGCTGGCGCCGGAGTTCCGGGCCGCCGTCGTGCTCTGTGACGTGGAAGGTCTCTCGTACGAGGAGATCGCGGCCACGCTGGATGTCAAACTGGGAACCGTGCGCAGTCGCATCCACCGGGGACGTCAGGCGCTCCGCAGCGCGCTCGAGCGGCGCCGTTCGGAGCGTGCCGCCGAGGAGAGGGCCGGCGGGCGCACGCCGGTGACGCTCCGCGCCGGGTCCGCGCCGTGATCGGCCGGCCGCAGGGCAGCCCCTGGTCCCGCTGGGTCGGGGCCTTCTCCGACGCGCTGCCCGGGGGACACCTCTCGCTCGACGCGGTCGTCGCCCACGTCGACGGCGAGCTCCCCACCGGGCCCGCCTCCCGCGCCGCCGCGCACGTCGACCGCTGCCCGGCCTGCGCGGGCGAGGTCATGGCCCAGCGGCAGGCGCGGCGTCGGCT
>NZ_DASXJD010000223.1:0-52972 GCF_036497585.1 Actinomycetospora sp.
GCCGGCCGTGGTCGCGCCGCCCCCGGACCGCCGCGGTCGCGGTCGCGACGACGGCGAGCAGCGCCGCCACGAGGACGACCCATGCCGGCGGGTTGAGGCCCGGGGTGTCCATCGGGTTCGCCGCGTACATGACGACCATGCCCGCGGCGACGAGCACGTAGACCAGGTGCCACACCCGAACGGCGCCGGTCGTCCGGACGGCTCGCAGGCTGAGCACGATCGCCACCCCGAGGAGCAGGACCACGCAGATCGCGCGCCACCACGTGGGCAGGAGCTCGGCCGCCGTGGGGTACATCGTTCGCTCTCCTCGCTCCTGGGCGGACCTCAGTGAACCGGACAGCGCCCGGAGCGCGCGCGGGAGGGCCGGTCCATGGCCCACCGGCAGCCCAGCGCGGCCACGATGACGAGCACCAGGCCGCCACCGGCGGCCCACAGGATCGTGCCGCCCCGGTGCACGTCGTCCGGGGAGAAGGCCGGCACGAGGACCGCCGGGACCGCCGCGAGGACGAGCCCGCCGGCCGTGGTGACGGCCGCCGCACCGGTCAGCAGGAGCAGCCCCGCCGCGGCTCGATGGGCGCCCAGCGCGGTGCTGAACACCATCAGCCCGGCCCCCAGCCAGAGCAGCTGCTCGAGCACACCCAGCACGGGGTTCGTCGCGACGGCCACGGGGAACGCGGTCAATCGGGTGAGCACCACGACCAGGGCGTAAACCACCAGCACGGTCGGCGCGGCGGTGGCGGCGCGGACGACGGCCCGGAGCCGGTCGAGGGCGGCCGACACCCGCTCCGACCACCCGCGCCGGAGGAGCTCCCCCGGTCGGCCGGCCACCCACAGCGGTGGCACCACCGAGGACAGCAGGAGCTGGACCACCACGCCCACCGCGAACGAGCGGGACACGGCGGCACCGAGGCCGGAGTCGACGGTCACGACGACGACCGCGAGCGCGCCGATCGCCGACACGGTCCGGATCACCGGCCAGCCGGTGACGTGTAGTGCGTTCCGCAGGTACAGCGCGGCGAGGGCGGTCGCCACGACCTCGACGCCCCACGTGGTGTGCCACGTCGTCAGCACCCCCGGCAGCGTACGGGCGCGGGCTCCTGCCCCCGGGCTGGTGGTGCGCGAGCGCTCCCGGGCCTCGCGGCTGCGCACCGGGAGCGCCGAGACGAGCAGCGCCGCGGCACTCTGGTCCGCGGGCTCCGATCGTCCGGCGGCTCAGTGACCGCCCGCCCGTCCCGGGCGGACCCGGCGCTGCCAGCGCGCGATGTCGTCGGCGGCGACGCCGCGGTCGCGGTGGAAGGTCACCGGGTCCGCTCCGACCTCCTCGAGGACCGCGGTCAGGGCCGGGACCGAGACGTCGAGCAGGTGCTCCATGACCGCCAGGCGGGTCTCGTCGAGGCCGAGGCGCGGGCGCAGGTCGGGAAGCGCGTCGCGGGTCGCGAGGTAGTCGGCGAGGATTTCCGCGCGGGGCACGCCGGCCAGGCGCAGCAGCAGTGCGACCGAGACGCCGGTGCGGTCCTTGCCGGCCGCGCAGTGGACGAGCGTCGGGCCGTCGGCGTGCGCCACGGCGCTGACGAGGTGGGGGAGCCAGGTGTCGGCGCTGCCCAGGAGCTGCCGGTAGAGCTCGGTCAGGCCGATGCGTCCGCGACGCAGTGCGAGCTGTTGGGCCGGTGCCAACGAGCCCGCGAGCGGGAGATTCAGGATCTCCGCGCCGGACCCGGCCAGCGGATGAGGGGCGTCGCCGACCTCGGCGACGTCGCGCAGGTCGACCACGAGTCCCGGCGGCCAGACCACGTCGTCGTGCTCACGAGCCCAGGACGGCGCGACGTCGTCGGGCAGGGGGGCGTCGGAGCGCCACAGCACGCCGGTGCGGACCCAGCGGCTCATCGAGGATCCGGGAGGGGCGACGTCGCGGAAGTTCGCCAGCTCGTCCCGTCGGTGTCCGGAGTGCTCGATGGTCATGACCGCCAGCGTGGGCCTGCCACCGCCCCGCCGAGGTGAACGCGGGACGAAACCTCCCGGGGTGGGGGCGATCCTGCTCACTCGGCGGGGCCGACGGTCGACGAGCGTCGGCCCTCCGGAACCGGTCACGCCCCGGCGGTGACCGAGGCGACGGCGCAGAGCCGGCCGTCCCCGCCGACGATGTCCACCCGCGCCAGGCCGGTGCTCCGGCCCCGGCGCACGGCACGGGCCTCGAACGTCACCACGTCGTCGAGGACGGCCGGGCGCAGGTAGGTCACCCGCAGCGCGGTCGTCCGCAGCGGCGGCTGGTCCTCGCGCGCGAACGTCGCGGCCGCGGCCACGTCGGCCAGAGCGGCGAGGACGCCGCCGTGCCCCATGCCCGCGGCGTTCTCTGCGGTGGGGCCCGGCGGGAGCGTCACGAGGACGCGAGCGTCCGCGCCCACCCCGAGCGTGGCCTGCAGCGCCTCGTGGAGAACGGCACCCGTCCGCGGCGACGGTGCGGGCGGTGGGGTCCGCGACAGGTCGGGCGCACCGTCCGTGTAGTGGGCCGTGACGACGGCCAGCGCGAGGAGCCGCCCGGCCGGATCGCGGACCTCGCCGCGCGCGCTGCCCGTCCGCTCACCGCCGACCAGGAGCTCGCTGGTGGCCGTGAGCACCGTGCCGTCGACCGGGAGACCGGCGAGGACATCGATCGACAGCTCCGCCGTGACCGGCCAGCAGCCCTCCGGTCTGGCGTTGAGCGTCGCCTGCCCGACCACGTCGTCGAGCAGGACGCCGAGCATCCCGGCCGACGGGCGGCCGGCCGCGTCGGTCATCCACCCGGCGGTGCGCATGTGCCCGCGGGCCGTGTCGCCCGCGACCTCGATCGGTCCGAGGCCGAACAGCGCCTCGGCGGGCCGGTGCGGGGTGACCAACTGCTCGCCGCGCGACCGACCGGTCGTGGTCATGCCGTCCTCTCGATGTCGGCGGCGACTCCCGTCAGCCGCCGTTCTTGGCCGTCTCGCGGAGCATGAACTTCTGCACCTTGCCGGTCGCGGTCATCGGGAGCTCGTCGACGAGCACCAGCCGCTCGGGCAGCTTCTGGGTCGAGAACGAGCGGGTGCGCAGGAAGTCGGTGATGTCGGTGAGGCTGGGCTCCTTGCCCGCCACCGGCACGACGATCGCACAGGCCTTCTCCCCGAGTCGCTCGTCGGGGTAGGGCACCACCGCGACCTGTGCGACGTCCGGGTGGGCAGCGATGTGCTCCTCCACCTCGGAGGCGCTGATGTTGGTACCGCCGCGGATGATGATGTCCTTGAGCCGACCGGTGACGCGGAGGTAGCCCTCGGCGTCCTTGCGGCCGAGGTCGCCGGTGTGGTGCCACCCCTGCGCGTCGATCGTCGCCGCGGTGCGCTCCGGGTCTCGCCAGTAGCCGAGGATCGTGCCGGGGCCCCAGTAGCAGATCTCGCCCTCCTCCCCGACCGGCAGGACCTTGCCGTCGGGGTCCAGCAGCTCGATCTGGACCCCGTCGAGGGCGGGGGATCCGTCGGATCCCGAGCGGCGTTCGATCGGGTCGCCCTTGTGGCAGCAGGCGGCCGCCATGATCTCCGAGGCCCCGTAGAGCGGGTTGAGCACGCCCTCGGTGAACACCGCCGAGAACTCCTTCGCCAGGGCCTCGGGGATCGGGGCGCCCGCGCAGAGCCAGAACCGCATCGAGGTGAGGTCCCGACCCGAACCGGGGGCGGCGTCGAGGGCCATCCGCACGAACGGGGTGGCGGTCGCGGTGGCCGTGCACCGGTACTGCTCGATGCGGCGCAGGCCCTCGTTCGGCTCCCAGACGTCGAGGAGGTGGCTCTCCGCCCCCACGGAGAGCGGGGTGATCACACCGACCATCAGACCCGTCGCGTGGGCCACCGGCGACGGCATGAACACCACGTCGTCGGCGTCGATCTCGAAGACGTCGTGGGCCAGCCCGTGACCCGAGAAGTTGATGGTGTTCCAGGTGTGGGCGCAGCCCTTCGCGGTGGACTCGGTCCCCGAGGTGTAGACGATGGCGTGCGGCGCGTCCGGGTCGGGGTGGGGCCCGAGCTCGGCGTCGTCGGTCTCGGTGCCGCACGCGGCGTCGAAGTCCAGCTCGCCCTCGGCCGCCTCGCCTCGCGCGATCAGGAGCGTGTGCAGGTCCGGGGCGTCAGCCTGGAGCGTGCGGAACATCGCAGCGTGGTCGAACTTGCGGAAGACCCCCGTCGTGACGGCCGCGACCGCCTCGGAGTTGTGCAGCACGTGCTCGACCTCGAACTGCCGGTACACCGGCATGATCGGCACCAACACTGCGCCGATCCGCGCGATCGCCATGTACGCGATGACGAACTCGGCCCAGTTCGGCAGCTGGACCACCACGCGCTCGCCGGGCCGCACGCCGCGCCGGAGCAGCGCGGCGCCGAGGCCGCGGGCCCGCCGGCGGACCGTGCCGTAGTCCAGGTCGACCTTGCCGTCGGAGACGAAGCACCGGTCCGGGGTGGTCTCGGCCCAGTGGTCCAGCAGGGCGGCCGCGGAGCCGTCACGCCACCAGCCCCGTGCGCGGAACTCGGCCATGTGCTCCGCGCCGTACCGGCCCTCCGCCGTCAGGGAAGGGGTCGCTTCCGCCGTCACCATGGGGCTCTCCGCTTCGATGCGTCTCGGTCTCGGTACCCGGGATCAGCGCGCCGGGGGCGGGCTGGCCCTCGGGCGGCTGTGATGCAAGGCACCGTAGGGCCGAACAGCGGATAGTTCAATGGTCGGGCCAAATATGTGGTGCCGGTTATTGGCCTGACCATTGATGCGTTCGACGTCCGGCGGGAGACTCGTCCCGCATGTGGACCCTGTGGGGAGGGCCACGATCCGCACGTGACGGAAAGGGGACGGTGTGACCGACGATCATGCCGAGGAGCGGCTGAGGTGGGCCCGGTGAGCTGGGACTGGAGCGCGACCGACCACGCCGCCCTGGAGGGCTTCCTCGGCAGTCACGGACTCGCCGCCGGACCCGTGACCACCCGCCGCATCGGCGACGGCCACTCCAACCTGACCTACCTGGTGACGAGCGGCGATCACCGGGTCGTGGTCCGTCGCCCTCCGCCGCCACCGGTCCCGCCAGGAGCGCACGACGTCCTGCGGGAGGCCGCGCTCCTGCGCGGTGTGGGCGGCAGCGACGTGCCGGTCCCGGCCGTCCTCGCCACCGCCGAGGCGGGCGAGGTCCTGGGTGACGTCCCCCTGGTCGTCCTCTCCTTCGTCGACGGACCGGTGGTCACGACGACGACGCCGGACCGCCTCGGGACCCCGTCCACTCGACGGGAGATCGGCGAGGCGATGGTGGACACGCTGGTCTCGCTGCACGCGGTGGACTGGCGTGGGGCCGGGCTGGTGGAGCTCGGACGGCCCGAGGGGTTCAACGCCCGGCACCTGCGCCGGCTGCGTCGGCTGGTGGCCGACGGCGACGGGGGTCTCCCGGCCGACTTCGCCGACGTCGACGCGTGGCTCTCCGAGCACGTGCCCCCGGAGTCCGGCGCGACGGTCGTCCACAACGACTTCCGTCTCGGGAACGTGATCCTCGGGGCCGAGCCGCCCGGCCGGGTGGCTGCCGTCCTCGACTGGGAGCTCGCGACGCTGGGGGACCCGCTCCTCGACGTCGGGTACCTCCTGGCGTGCTGGCCCGTGGCCGGATCCCCGCTGACGCCGACCGAGGAACTCGCGACCGCGGTCCTGGAGCCCGGCTGGCCGACCCGTGACGAGCTCGCGGGCCGCTATGCCGACGCGAGCGGCCGCGACCTCGACGGTCTCGCCTGGTACTCGACCCTCGTGCTCTGGAAGCTCGCGGTGCTGTACGAGTACAGCCGCAGGCAGGGCGCCGACCCGTACTACGACGACCCGAGCCTGGTCAGGTCGTTCCTGGACGCGGCACACCGAGCCGCCGGAGTCTGACTGGATTTGGTCTGACCGATAGAATAATATCCGCTATCAGCCGATCGAGGAGATGCCGTGGAGCTCGCCGACTCGCCGGAAGAAGCCGCGTTCCGGGCCGAGGTGCGGACCTGGCTGGGCGAGACCCTGCCGACCCTGCCGTGGCCCGAGCCCGTCGAGCTCACCGACAAGCTGCCGTTCTGGCGGCAGTGGCAGCGCCTGCTCTTCGACGGCGGGTACGCGGGCATGTCCTGGCCGCGCGAGTACGGCGGCCGGGGCGCCGACCCGAAGCTCCGGGCGGTGTTCACCGACGAGGCCGACCAGGCCGGCGCGCCGGAGCGGCTCAACACCGTCGGGGAGGACTTCGCCGGGCCCACGATCATCGCGTTCGGGACCGAGGCCCAGAAGGAGCGCTTCCTCCGGCCGATCCTGGCCGGCGACGAGCTGTGGTGCCAGCTGTTCTCCGAGCCCGAGTCGGGTTCCGACCTGGCGTCCCTGCGGACCCGGGCGACGAAGGTCGACGGCGGCTGGCGCATCTCGGGCCAGAAGATCTGGACGAGTCGGGCCCACCTGGCGTCCAACGCGATCCTGCTCGCCCGGACCGGCGGCCAGGACAAGGCCCGTCACCGCGGCATCAGCTACTTCCTGCTGCCGATGGACAGCCCCGGGATCAGCGTCCGCCCGCTGGCCCACATGCTCGGCGAGGCCGAGTTCAACGAGGTGTTCCTGGACGAGGTCTTCGTCCCGGACGACCTGGTGCTCGGTGAGGTCGACGGTGGCTGGAAGGTCGCCATGGCCACCCTGGGCTTCGAGCGGGTCGGGATCGCGACGGGCCGCGTCAACACCCGCCGGGCCGTCGACGACATCATCGCCGAGGTCCGCGCGATGACCGACGCGTCGGGACAGCCGCTGGGCGCGGATCCGCTCGTCCGCCAGCGCATCGCCGACCTCTACGGGCGTGCCCTGGTGCACCACGCCATCGGCCGGCGCGTCCTCACCCTCGCCGCCGACGGCGGATCGCCCGGCGCGGTCACCTCGATCGGGAAGCTCTACTTCTGCCCCCTGGTCGAGGACCTCGCGGACTTCCGGCAGTCCCTCTCGCCGCTGGGCGGTCAGATCGCTCCGGAGGGCCAGTCCGACGCCGAGAGCCGGTGGCAGCGGCTGGCGTACCAGGCGCGTGGCACCGCGATCGCCGGCGGCTCGACCTTCATCCAGCGCAACATCGTCGCCGAGCGGATGCTCGGCCTGCCGAGGAGCTGAGCATGGCGCCGTCGGACGACCCGGCCGACTACGTGTGGCACCCGAGCGCGGAGTACCGCGACGGCGCCACCGTGACCCGTCTGATGCGCCGGTACGGGATCGGCGACATCGGGGAGCTCCGCGCCCGGTCCGTGGCCGACGTCGGCTGGTTCTGGGGCGCGGTGGTGGATGACCTCGGGCTGCCGTTCGCCACGCCGTACCGCGAGGTGCTCGACGTCTCGCGCGGCGTCGCCGACCCGGACTGGTACGTCGGCGGCCGGATCAACGTGGTCGACGCGTGCGTGTCGCGGTGGGCCCTCGACCCCGTGGCCCGCGACCGGGTGGCCGTCGTGCACGAGGCCGAGGACGGCTCGTCCTCCCGGCTGACGTTCGCCGAGCTCGACGAGGCCGTCGCCCGGGCCGCGGCCGGACTGCGGGCCCTCGGGATCGGGCGCGGCGACGCCGTGGCGCTCTACCTGCCGATGTGCGTCGAGGCCGTCGTCTCCCTCTACGCGATCGCCCGGCTCGGTGCCGTCGCCGTCCCGCTGTTCTCGGGGTTCGCGGCCGGCGCGATCGCCGCCCGTCTCGACGACGCGGAGGTCCGCGCGGTCGTGGTCGCGCAGGAGACCGTGCGCCGCAGGCGCACCGTGCCGATGACCCCGCAGGTGCGCGACGCCGCCCGGCGGTGCCCGTCGGTGCGGCACCTCGTCGTCGTCGGAGGGGACGAGCCTGCGGCGCCGGCGGCCGGGTCCGGCGCCGAGGAGATCTCCTGGCGCGATCTCGTCGCGCACGCCCCCGACACGGAGCCCGCCGAGCCGATGGCAAGCGCGGACACCCTGCTGCTCGCCTACACCTCGGGTACCACCGGGCGGCCCAAGGGCGCGGTGCACACCCACGCCGGGTTCCTCGTCAAGACAGCGAGCGAGGTCGCGTACTCCTTCGACGTCGGTCCCGGGGGCGTCTTCTGCTGGGTCACCGACATGGGCTGGATCATGGGTCCGCTCTCGATCATCGGTAGCCACGCGAACGGTGCCACGGTCGTGCTCTACGAGGGCTCACCCGACGTGCCCGGTCCGGAGCGGCTCTGGGACCTCGTGGCGCGTCACGGGGTGACCATGCTCGGGGTCTCGCCGACACTGATCCGCACTCTGCGCTCGCGGGACGCCGACGCGGGCGACCGCGACGTCTCGAGCGTCCACACGCTCGGATCCACCGGCGAGCCGTGGGACGCGGAGTCGTACGTCTGGCTGGCACGGGACGTCTTCGCCGACCGCGTCCCGATCATCAACTTCTCCGGCGGCACCGAGGTCGGCGGATCGTTCCTCGCGCCGTACCCCGTGGAGCCGATCCGCAGCTGCTCGCTCGGCGGCCCGTCGCTCGGCATGGACGTCGACGTCGTCGACGCGGCCGGGGAACCGGTCCGCGGCGCGACCGGCGAGCTGGTGTGCCGGCAGCCGTGGCCGGCCATGACCCGCGGGATCTGGCGCGACCGCGAGCGCTACCTCGAGGCGTACTGGTCCACCTTCCCGGGGATGTGGCGGCACGGGGACCACGCCCGGGTGGACCCCGACGGGCAGTGGTTCCTGCTCGGCCGCTCGGACGACGTGGTCAACGTGGCGGGCAAGCGGCTCGCTCCCGCCGAGGTCGAGGCCGTGCTCATCGCCCACCCGGACGTGGCCGAGGCCGCGGCCGTCGGGGTCCCGGACCCGACCAAGGGCGAAACCGTCTGGGTGTTCTGGGTGCCCCGGGCGAGCGCGGAGGACGCCGACGCCGACGCCGTCTCGACGCGCCTGCGCGAGATGGTGGCCGAGGAGCTCGGCAAGCCGTTCGCTCCCAGCCTGGTGCGTCCGGTGGCGGAGCTTCCCAAGACCCGTTCGGCCAAGATCATGCGACGGGCCGTGCGCGCGGCGGCGCTGGGCGAGGAACCCGGCGACATGTCCGGCGCCGAGAACCCGGGCGCGCTCGAGGTGATCCGGGCGGCGGTGGGCTCCGCCGAGACGGCGGCGGCACCGTGACGGCCGCCGGGGGCGCCGGGCCCGGCGGCCCGCCCGCGTCAGTCGGAGCGGTCGTCCGGGACCGTGATCGCGGTCCGGTCGTCGACCTCGAGCGCCGCCTCCGCGTACGCGTGCACGTGCCGGGCCATTCGCCGGACCGCCGCGTCCGCGTCCCGCTCCCTGATTGCGCGGGTGACCGAGCGGTGGGCGCGCACGGTGATCGCCCGGACCTCCTCGTTGACGAAGCCCTCGGTGCGCGTGGCGGTGTAGATCGCCCGCGAGAGGGCGATCATGATGCCGGTCAGGATCTCGTTGTGGCTCGCGCTCGCGACCGCGACGTGCCAGTCGACGTTCGCCTCGAGGAACCCGTCGAGGTTCTCGCTCGCCGCAATCGCCTCGTTGGCGGCCTCGAGACGCCGCAGGTCAGCCGGCAGGCGGTTGTGCGCGGCCAGCCGGGCGCACGAGGGCTCGATGGCCTCGCGGGTCTCGTGCACCGAGGTCAGCCGGATCTGGCGACCACGGATGAGCAGCTCGAGGGAGTCGGCGACGGAGTCCTCGCCCGGGTGCTGGACGAAGGCGCCGCCCGACCGTCCGGCCTTGATCCGGATCAGGCCCTGGACCTCGAGGATGCGCAGCGCCTCGCGGACGGTGGTGCGGCTCATGTGCGTCTGCACCACGAGCTCGCGCTCGGGCGGCAGCGGGGTCCCCTCGGGGTACTCGCCGGACAGGATGCGTTCCCGGAGCTCGGTCGCCAGGACGTCCGAGGCCTTGGGGACCTGCATGGGAGACAGTCGGATCGACGGCTGGACCTCGTCCGAGGGCATGTGCGCTGCTCCGCTCTTGCCACCTAATGGTCTGACCTAACTTAGCAGTGACAGATCGCCGCGGCCGGGTTCCGGACGGGCGGAGTACGAGACCGAGGAGACGAAGATGCGCTGGGAGCTCTCCGAGGAGCAGGCGGACTACCGGACGGTGCTCGGCGAGTGGTTGGGCGAACGGTGCGATGCCGAGACGCTGCGCGCCTGGCTCGACGCCGGCGACCACGCCACGTTCGAGGACCGATTCGTCGGCGAGGGGTGGTTCGCCGTCGGGTCGTCCGAGGAGCTCGGCGGTGAGGGTGGCGGTCTGATCGAGCTGGCGATCACGGCCGAGGAGCTGGGACGTCGGGCGGCGCCGTCGTCGGCCTGGCTGGGCTCGATGCTCGCGCTGCCTGCACTCGCCGCGGCGCCGGAGGCGGCCAAGGCGCTGCTGGCCGACGGGACGACGACGGTGCTGGCGTGCTCCGCCGACGCGATCGTGGGCCCGGCCGCGGGGGTGACCCTGGCGGAGGACGGGCTGTCGGGACGGATCCCCACCGTGCTCGGGGCCGGACGGGCCCGGCGGCTGGTCGTGCCCGCCTCCTCGGAGCACGGGACGTCCCTGGTGCTCCTCGACGTGGACCAGGACGGCGTCGAGATCCGCGACCGTCCGCTGACCGACCGGAGCCGGGTCGCCTCCGACGTCCTGCTCGACCGGGCCCAGGGCACGGTCCTCGGGGGCGACGCGTCGGAGGCGCTCGCCGACGCCGCGCTGCGCAGCGCGGTCCTCGTGGCCGCCGACGGCCTCGGCGTCATGGAGCGCATGCTCGACATGACCGTCGAGTACGCGGGGCAGCGCCACCAGTTCGGGGTGCCGATCGGGTCGTTCCAGGCCGTGAAGCACGCCGCCGCGGAGATGCTGGTCAAGGTGGAGGCGGCCCGGTCGCTCGTGTTCCTCGCCGCCGCCATGGTCGAGGCCGGCCGCCAGGAGGCCCCGCTGCACGCCGCGGCCGCGAAGGCGCAGGTCACCGCCGCCGCGTCGGCGGCCGCGGACTCCGCCCTGACCCTGCACGGCGCGATCGGCTACACCTGGGAGCACGAGCTCCAGATCTTCTACAAGCGGGCGAAGCTGGACGCGCCGTTGTTCGGGTCCCCCGCGGCGTGGAACGAGCGCCTGGCCGACTCGCTCGACCTCGTCGGCGGCCCCACCGAGCCGTGAGCCGGGCCGTGCCGGGCGTCGGCGACGCCCGGCACGGCCGGCCGATCAGGAGCCGGTGCGCTGGGCCTTGCTCGCGGCGCTGGCGGCCTGGCTCTTCTCCCGGGCCTCGGCCCAGTCCTCGGCGGTGAGGGAGGTCAGGCCGGCGAAGGTGCCCGGGCCCGCGAGCATCTGGCCGCCGTCCATGGCGATGGTCTGACCGGTCAGGTAGTCACAGGCGTCCGAGAGCAGGAACATCGTCAGGTGCGCGAGCTCGTCCACGGTGCCCATCCGCCCCATCGGGATCTGGTCGGCCTGGGTCGCCCCCACCGCGCTCTTGTCGGTCGGGTTGAGCATGTCCCACGCATAGTCGGTCGGGATGGGTCCCGGAGCCAGCGCGTTGAGCCGGATGCCGTGCTTGGCCCACTCCACCGCGAGCGACATGGTCATCGAGTGCACCGCGGCCTTGGCCATGGCCGACGGCGTCACGAACGCCGACCCCGTCCACACCCAGGTCGTGAGGGTGGACAGGACGGAGCCGGGCAGCCCCGCGGCGATCCACCGTCGCCCGGCGGCATGGGTGGTGTGGAAGCTGCCCTTCATCACCGTCGACGTGACCGCCTCGAACGCCCGCGGGCTCAACGACTCGGTCGGCGCGATGAAGTTGGCGGCGGCGTTGTTCACGACACCGGTCAGCGCTCCGTGCTCGTCCCAGAGGCGCCCCATCGCGGCGTCGACCTCGTCGCCGTCGCGCACGTTCACCGTCTGGACGTGGACCGACCCCGGCCGCGACGCCGACGCCTCCTCGGCGGCCTCGTCGAGCACGTTCTGGCGCCGTCCCCACAGGTGGACGTCGGCCCCGTGCTCGACCAGGTGCCGCGCCACCCCGCGCCCGAGACCGGTGCCGCCCCCGGTGATGAGGATCCGCTTGCCCGCCAGCAGATCGGGCGCGAACGGGCTCTTCTTCGCCGGGACGGTCATCGTCGCTCCTCGGGTGCCGGTCCTCGTCGGCCGTGCCATTCGGTCCGACCTTCGTACCATCGACCACAGGTGGCCGACAGCGGAGGAGCGTAGCCCGCCAGGTCTCCTCAAATGGTCAGGCCTTTGCTACCGTCGGGCCGAATCCGATGACGGAGGTGTGCGGTGGACTTCGAGCCCACGGAGGACCAGGCGACGATCCGCAAGGCGGTCGCGGAGCTCGTCGCGAAGTTCGGCGACGAGTACTGGATGGAGTGCGACCGCGACCACCGCTTCCCCTCCGAGTTCTACGACACGCTGGCCTCCGGGGGCTGGCTCGGGATCACGATGCCCGAGGAGTACGGCGGCCACGGCTTCGGGATCACCGAGGCCTCGATCCTCATCGAGGAGGCCGCGAAGTCCGGCGGTGGGATGAACGCGGCGAGCGCGATCCACCTGTCGATCTTCGGTATGCACCCGGTGGTCAAGCACGGCTCCGACGAGCTCAAGGCCCGGACGCTGCCGCGGATCGTCAACGGTGACCTCCACGTCTGCTTCGGGGTGACCGAGCCGGGCGCGGGGCTGGACACCACCAGCATCACCACGTTCGCCAAGCGCGAGGGCGACCACTACCGCGTCAACGGCCGCAAGGTGTGGATCTCCAAGGCGCAGGAGTCCGAGAAGGTCCTCCTGCTCACCCGCACTCAGAAGCTCGACGAGGTCACCAAGCGCACCGACGGGATGACGCTCTTCCTCACCGACCTCGACCGGTCGAAGATCGACATCCGCGCGATCCCGAAGATGGGCCGCAACGCCGTCTCGTCCAACGAGCTGTTCATCGACGACCTGATGGTCCCGGTCGAGGACCGCGTCGGCGAGGAGGGCAAGGGCTTCACCTACATCCTCGACGGCCTCAACCCCGAGCGGATGCTGGTGGCGGCCGAGGCGCTGGGCCTGGGCCGGGTCGCGCTGGACCGAGCCGTGCGCTACGCCAACCAGCGCGAGGTGTTCGGCCGCCCGATCGGGAAGAACCAGGGGCTGCAGTTCCCCCTCGCCGACTCGCTCGCCCACCTCGACGCCGCCGAGCTGGCGCTGCGCAAGGCCACCTGGCTCTACGACGCCGGCAAGCCCTGCGGGCGCGAGGCGAACACGGCGAAGTTCCTCTGCGCCGAGGCCGGCTTCGACGCCGCGGACCGCGCGCTCCAGACCCACGGCGGCATGGGCTACTCCGAGGAGTACAACGTGGCCCGCTACTTCCGCGAGGCACGGCTGCTCAAGATCGCGCCGCTGAGCCAGGAGATGGTCCTCAACTACCTCGGCTCGCACGTCCTCGGCCTTCCCCGCAGCTACTGAAGATTCCCCCGTCGCTTCGCTCTCCCCGGAAGGGAGCGCCACTCATGCCTGCACCCGAGGTCTTCTCCCTGGACGGTCGCTGCGCCCTGGTCACCGGGGCCGGTAGCGGCATCGGCGCCGCCGTCGCCGAGGCCTTCGCCGCGGCCGGTGCCCGTGTCCTCGTCACCGACGTCGATGCGGCGGCGGCCGAGACGGTCGCCAAGCAGATCACCGCGGCCGGCGGGACGGCCGACAGCGCCGCGCTCGACGTCCGCGACCGCGCCGCCGCCGACGAGGCCGCGGCGCGGGCCGCGGAGCTCGGCGGTGGCACGGTGAACGTGCTGGTCAACAACGCCGGTGCGATCGCCCCCGCAATGTTCGGCAAGCTCGCCGAGGAGGACTTCCGGCGGATCGTCGAGATCCACCTCATGGGGTCGTTCACCTGCTCGCAGGCCGTCCTGCCGCACCTGCCCGACGACGGCACCGGCCGGATCGTCAACGTCACCTCCGCGGCCGGGCTCGTCGGGACGGTCGGGCAGGCGAACTACGGCGCGGCGAAGGCCGGGATCATCGGCCTGACGAAGTCGCTGGCCCGCGAGCTGGCGCGGCGCCAGATCACGGTGAACGCGTTGGCCCCGCTGGCGGCCACGCCGATGACCGAGAACATCCGCGGCAACGAGAAGCTGGCCGCGAAGACCCTCGAGCGCATCCCGCTGGGGCGGTGGGCCTACGCCGCGGAGATCGCCCCGTCCTTCGTCTTCCTGGCCTCGGACGCGGCGTCGTACATCACCGGCCAGGTGCTGCCCGTCGACGGCGGGACGGTGATCTAGGTGGCTCGTCGAGACGGTCCCTTCTCCGGCCGCGAGGTCCTCGTGGCCGAGGCGGCGCGGACCCCGTTCGGCAAGTCGCACCCCGAGAAGGGCTGGTTCCGGGACACCCACCCGAACGATCTCCTCGGCGCGGTCTACCGCGCGCTGCTGGAGCGCGGCGGGATCGCGCCCGAGGTCGTCGAGGACCTCGTCGTCGGGTGTACCGCGCCCTTCGGCGAGCAGTCCCGCAACATCGCGCGCAACGCCTGGCTGCAGGAGGGCTATCCGCCCGAGGTGCCCGCGATGGTGCTCGACCGCCGCTGCGGCTCGGCGCAGACGGCGGTGGAGATCGCGGCCTCGTTCGTCGCCTCCGGCGTGCACGACGTCGTCCTGGCCGGCGGCGTCGAGCACATGGGCCACGTGCCGATGAACTCGCCCGCGAAGATCTCCGAGCTCTACGGTGAGCCCTGGACCCCCGCGATGTGGGAGCGGTACGACTTCGTCTCCCAGGGGGAGAGCGCGGAGCTGATCGCGGATCGCTGGGACCTGTCCCGGCGGGAGATGGACGAGTTCGCGGCGCGCTCGCACCAGCTGGCGGCCGCGGCGATGGAGGCGGGTCGCTTCGACGCCGAGATGATCGGCTGGGAGCTCGACGGCGCCGTCCGGACGAGCGACCAGACCGTCCGGCCGCAGACCGACGCCGACTCGCTCGCCGGGCTGAAGCCGGCGTTCCGGCCGGAGAACGGGCGCATCACCGCCGGCAGCTCGTCGCCGATCTGCGACGGCGCGGCGGGGGTGATGCTCGCGTCCCGGTCCGCCGTGGACGAGCACGGCCTGACTGCGCGGGCCCGGGTCCTCGACCAGACCACGGTCGGCGTCGACCCGATCATCATGCTGACCGGGCCGATCCCGGCGACCCACAAGCTCCTGAGGCGCAACGGGCTCTCGGTGTCCGACGTCGACCTGTTCGAGGTCAACGAGGCCTTCAGCTCGGTCGTCCTCGCGTGGCAGCGTGAGCTCAAGCCCGACCCCGAGCGGGTCAACGTCAACGGCGGCGCGATCGCCCTGGGTCACCCGGTCGGCGCGAGCGGCGCCCGGTTGATCGCGACCATCGTGGCCGAGATGGAGCGCCGCGACGTCGAGCTCGGTCTCGTCACCATGTGCTGCGGCGGTGGACTCGGCACCGCCACGCTGCTGGAGCGGGCCGGCTGATGCTCGACCTGAGCGCCCACATCGCGCCCGGCGACGGTGTCTGGTGGAGCCAGGCGGGCGCCGAGGCGACCCCGCTGGTGGATGCGCTGCTCGACCAGCTGCCCGCGATCGGCCCGGTGCGCGCGTTCTGCGGCCTGACCTTCAACCGCCGGCTGCGCGAGCCGCCACCAGAGCTCTCCCTGAGCTCCTACGGGGCGATGGGGGAGCTGCGGGCGGCCAGCAGGGCCGGACGGCTCGACGTGGTTCCCGCGCACTACTCGGTGCTGCCCCGGCTGTTCGCCGAGCGCCGCCTCCCCGGGGACGTAGGGCTGGTGCAGGTCTCGCCGCCCGGCCCGGACGGCCGGTGCTCCCTCGGGATCGGCGTCGACTACGCGGGCGACGCGGTGGTGCACAGCCGGACGCTGATCGCCGAGGTCAACCACCGCATGCCGGTCACCACCGGCACCGACGGCATCCCGTTCGAGCGCTTCGCGGCCGTCGTCGAGACCGACCGGCCGCTGCCCGCGGCGCCCGACCGGGCGCCCGACGCCGTCGACGAGGCCATCGCCGCCCACGTGGCCGAGTTGGTCGCCGACGGCGACACCATCCAGCTCGGCGTCGGCGCGCTGCCCGCGGCGATCCTCGAGGGCCTCGCCGGCCACCGCGACCTCGGCGTGCACTCCGGGATGATCACCGACGGCGTGCTGCGGCTGGTGGAGAAGGGCGTCGTCACCGGGGCGCGCAAGGAGATCGACCCCGGCCTCGTGGTGACGGGCGCGGCCATCGGCAGCGACGAGCTCTACCAGGGCGTGCCGCACCTGCCGGTGGCGTTCCGGCCCGCCAGCTACACCCACGCCCCGGCGGTGCTGGCCCGGCTCTCCCGCCTCGTGGCCATCAACTCGGCCCTCGAGGTCGACCTCACCGGACAGGTCGGCGCCGAGGTCGCCCGCGGCCGCTACCTCGGCGGAGTCGGTGGGCAGGCCGACTTCTCCGGGGCGGCCGCCCGCACCGGCGCCTGCTCGATCATCGCGCTGCGGTCCACCGCGGGCACCGACTCGACCATTGTCGCGACGCTGCGCGGCGCGACCGTCACCACCGCGCGCGCGGACGTCGACGCCGTCGTCACCGAGCACGGGATCGCGTGGCTGCGGGGCTGTCCGCTGTCCGAGCGCGGGGTCCGGCTCGCCGCGATCGCCGCCCCCGACCACCGAGACGCGCTCCTGCGAGCGTTGGAGGAGGACCACCGATGACCAGGCCGAGCTCCGTCCACATCCGCGAGGTCGGACCCCGCGACGGCTTCCAGAACGAGCCCGAGCGCATCGACACCGACGACAAGGTCCGTCTGATCGAGACGCTGGGCCGGGCTGGCTTCACCCGCATCGAGGTGGCGAGCTTCGTGCGGCCGGACGTGATCCCCCAGCTCGCCGACGGCGTCGAGGTGCTGCGCCGGATCGACCTGCCCGACGACGTGCGCCGCATGGTGCTCATCCCCAACAGCAAGGGGCTCGACAACGCCCTCGCGCTGCGCGAGACCTTCCACGAGGCCGCGATCTTCGTGAGCGCCTCGGAGACGCACAACAAGAAGAACGTCAACCGCACCGTCGACGAGACGATGGCCGACAACGACGTGATGGCGAAGCGCATCCGGGGCGAGGGCCTCGGGTGCGCCGCCGTCATCGCGACCTCGTTCGGGTGCCCGTACGAGGGCAAGGTCGAGATGGACCGGGTGCTCGGCCTGGCCGAGCGCTTCGCCGAGGCGGGCGCCACCGAGGTCGGCTTCGGGGACACCACCGGGATGGCCAACCCGGGCTACGCCGGCGAGTTCTTCGCCGCGGCCCTCGACCGGCTCCCCGGGGTCGAGGTCACCGCGCATTTCCACAACACCCGTGGTCAGGGACTGGCCAACGCGTACGCCGCCCTCGAGGCGGGGTGCTCGAGCTTCGAGTCCAGCTTCGGCGAGCTCGGCGGCTGCCCGGTGCCGAAGGGGTCCACGGGCAACATCGCGACCGAGGACCTGGTGAGCATGTTCCACGAGATGGGGGTCGACACCGGCCTGGACCTGCCCGCGGTGATCGAGGCCGCGCGCGAGGCGCAGGACGTGCTCGGCCGGAAGCTGACCAGCCACTCCCTGGTGGCGGGGCCCATCGACTGGCACCTCGCCGGTGCCTGACCAACCACTCCACGAGAGGACACCATGAGCAACCGCACGGCCTTCGTCACCGGCGGCGCCCAGGGCATCGGCCAGGGCATCGCCACCACCCTCGGCGCCGCGGGTCACCGGGTCGCCGTCGTCGACCTCGACCTGGCCGCCGCCCAGGCGACCGCGTCGGCCATCACCGAGGCCGGCGGCACCGCGCTCGCCGTGCAGGCCGACGTCACCGACACCGCGGCCGTGCAGGCGGCGGTCAAGACGGTCACCGAGGAGCTCGGGCCGATCGAGATCGCGGTCAACAACGCGGGCTGGGACGACTTCATGCCCTTCCTCGACACCACCGAGGACTTCTGGGACCGCATCCTGGACATCAACTTCAAGGGCGCCCTGCGGGTCATCCAGACCGTGGTCCCGGGCATGGCCGAGCGCGGCTACGGCCGCGTGGTCAACATCGGCTCCGACGCCGGCCGCGTCGGGTCCTCCCTCGAGGCCGTGTACTCCGGGGCCAAGGGCGGGATCATCGCGTTCACGAAGACCCTCGCCCGCGAGGTCGCGACGAAGGGCGTCACCGCCAACACCGTCTGCCCCGGGCCCACGGACACGCCCGCGCTGCGGAAGTTCGCGGACGCGTCCGGGCAGGACGCCGACAAGGTGCTCGGCGGCATGACCCGCGCGGTGCCGATGCGCCGGCTCGCCCAGCCCGAGGACGTGGCGGCCGCCGTCGCGTTCTTCGCCTCCGACGCCGCCGGCTACGTCACGGGCCAGACGCTGTCCGTCAGTGGTGGCCTGACGATGGCCTGAGGTGCGGGTCTCGGGGCCACCCGAGCCCGTCCACGGGCCAGGCGCCGCCCCGACTTCGGTCGCTTCCCGCGCCGTCCGTGACGAGCGCCCCCACCCGAGCGAGAGGACACCGATGACCGAGGAGCTCCCCGTCACGTGGGAGGACGTCGCCGACCGCGTGCTCGCCGTGACGCTCGACCGCCGTCCCGCGAACGCGCTCGGGCCGCCGATCATCGACGGTCTGAACGCGGCGCTCGACGAGGCGGAGCGTCGCGGCACCCGCGTGCTCCTGCTGGAGTCGGCGATCCCCGGGTTCTTCGTCGCCGGCGCCGACATCAAGCACCTGGGCACCGTCGACGCGGCGTCGTTCACCGCCTACGGCGACCGGCTGCGGGCCGTCGTGGAGCGCCTCGCGGCGGCCGACCTGGTCAGCGTCGCCGTGGTGGAGGGCGTTGCCCTGGGCGGGGGGCTGGAGCTCGCGATGGCCGCGACGATGCGGGTCGCCGGGACGGACGCGCGCTTCGGGCTGCCCGAGGTCCGGCTGGGGCTCATCCCGGGGGCGGGTGGGACGCAGCGGCTGCCGCGGCTCGTCGGCCGAGGCCGGGCGGTCGACATCATGGCGACGGCCCGCCAGGTCCCCGCCGACGAGGCCGCGGCCATCGGGCTGGTCGACCGGCTGGTCGGGGCGGGGGAGGCGCGCGCCGAGGCCGAGCGGCTCGCCGGCGAGCTCGTCGCGCTCCCGCGGACCGCGCTGGCCGCGGTCGCGAGCTGTGCCGACGCGGCGTTCGACCTGCCGCTCCCGGACGGGCTGGCCTTCGAGGTCGCCCGTATCCAGGAGCTGTTCGAGCACGGCGAGGCCTCCGAGGGCATCGCCGCGTTCCTCGAGAAGCGGCCGCCGAAGTTCGGCTGACCGATGCGACCCGCTCACCGGTGAGAGGAAGCCCTTCCGTGACCGAGCACGACGACGCCGGGTGGACCACGCTGCGTCTGGACCGACCGCGCGACGGCGTCGTCGTCCTGACCCTCGACCGTCCGGACCGCTTCAACGCGATGACGGACACGATGTTCGCCGAGCTCGAGACGGTGGCGACCCGCCTCGACCGGGAGGACGGGGTCCGGGTCGTCGTCGTGACGGGCGCGGGTCGGGCGTTCTGCGGCGGCTACGACCTCGCCGACGCCGAGGAGCTGACCTCGCTCGGCGCCATCGGCATGCTCGACCTGCAGGAGCGTGCCGCCCGCGCCCTCACGGCCGTCCGCTCGATCCGCGTGCCGGTGATCGCCGCCGTCAACGGCGCGGCCGCCGGCGGCGGTCTGGCCCTGGCGCTGGCGGCGGACATCCGTCTCGGCTCCCCGGCGGCGAAGTTCAACGCCGCGTTCGTGCGCATCGGGCTGTCCGCCGGGGACCTCGGGACCTCGTGGCTGCTGCCGCGCCTGATCGGGCCGGCCGCCACGGCGGAGTTCGTGTTCACCGGCCGGCTCATGGAGGCCGAGGAGGCCGCGCGCACCGGCCTGCTCAACCGGATCGTCCCGGCCGAGGAGCTCCTCGACGCGGCGGTCGAGATGGCCGGGCTCATCTCCGCCAACTCCCCCGCCGGCGTCCGGATGTCGAAGCGGGCGCTCCAGTCGAACATGGAGGTCAGCTCCTACGCCGCGGCGCTGGAGCTGGAGAACCGGGGGCAGGCCCTGCTCACCCGCACCGAGGACATGCCCGAGGCGCTCTCGGCCATGCGGGAGAAGCGGTCCCCGGAGTTCCGGGGCCGCTAGCGCGGGGCGCCGGCGACGGCGTTCAGCGCGGCGCGCTCGCCGGACAGGATCGCGGCCTCGATCCCGGCGTGGGCGAAGTAGTCGCCGGCCAGGTACATGCCCTCGGGCATCTGCCCGTGCAGCACGTCCATCCGGGCGTAGTGGCCCGGGGTCGCGATCGAGAGCCCGCGCGGGTAGTGGAACAGCTCGATGACGTCCGGGCGCGGCGCAGGGCCGTAGACCTCCGTGATCGCGGCGAGGGCCTCCTCGACGATCTCGTCGTCGGTCATGTCGGCCAGGGGCGGGGTGTAGAAGTACACGCCGACGCCCTCGCCGCCCGGCGGCACCGAGCCCGGGTGGCGGTGGCTCTGCAGGACACACGCGCCCCAGGCCCGCGGCGTCGTGGCCGGGAGGGCGACGCTCGCGGCGAACTTCGGCCAGGGGTTGACCTTGTACCCGACCTGGACGTGCGCGTAGTCGGAGTAGGGGCACTCCCGCAGCGTGCGCACGCTGTGGTCGGGGGCGATCCCCTCCAGCAGGTCCGCGGCCACCCCGGGCTCGGGGGCCATGACGACCGCGTCGACCTCGTGGGTGGTCCCGCCGGCCTGGAGGCGGTAGCCGCCCGCGGGGCCGGTCGCGACCTTCTCGACGGCCGTCGACAGGTGCAGCTCCAGACCCGGCGTCGCGTCGACGATCCACCGGCTGATCTGGCCGGCACCGCCGGGCGGCACCGAGAGGGAGAGCTTGTGGAACTGCTTGATGACGGCGTGGAACAGCGCGGGTGAGAGCCAGCCGAGCGGCACCGCGTACAGGAAGCCCATGTACGGCTCGGTGATGTAGCGGGTACCGCGGTCCCCGAGGACACGGCGTGACCAGGACTCCAGGTCGCCGGTGTCCCACTTCGCGAGCTCCGCGCCGTCGAAGCACGACTGCGGCCCCGGCGAGAGGAACGTCCTCGCGACCCCGACGGCGATCCGGAGCTTGTCCCGCCAGCTCAGCACGGGCATCCCGAGGAAGCTGACCACCTGGTCGAACTTCGCCCGGTAGCGCTGCCCGTCGTCGTCGAGGACCTGCGTCCGGGCGTCCCATGGCACCAGCTCCCCGTCGTGACCGAGCTCCTCCAGCAGCGCGTGGGTGCGGGGGTAGATGCCGCCCATGAGGAACAGCGCCCCCGAGCCGAAGCTGAACCCCTCGCGCTCGAGCTGACTGGTGCGCCCGCCGACGTGGTCCTGGGTCTCGAAGAGGACGACATCGTGCCCGTGCTTGCGCAGGTAGTACGCCGCCGCGCATCCGGCGGGCCCGCCACCGACCACCGCAGTCTTCACGTTCTCACCCGTCATCCCGTGGGAGCACCCACCCGCGTTCGCCTTTTTGGCCTGACCTTCATACCATCGACCAAATTCGTGGGACAGACCACATCGAGGAGGACACGGTCGATGGCCGACGAGGGTCGAGCTCCGGTGCGCTACGAGGTGGACGGGGAGGGCGTCGCCACGCTCGTCCTCGACCGCCCGGAGAGCCGCAATGCCCTGACCGACGATCTGCTCGACGCGCTGCTCGCGCGGCTGGTCGAGGCGAAGGCGGACGACGCGGTCCGGGTCGTGGTCCTGACGTCGTCGCACGAGAAGGTCTTCTCCGCGGGCGGTGACCTCAAGGCCTTCGCGTCCGACGTGCCGGTCGTCGAGAAGTACGCCGGGCTCGACCGGTTCCCGCGCCTCTACACGGCGATCGCCGAGCTGGGCAAGCCGGTGATCTGCGCGACGGAGGGCGACGTCCTGGCCGGGGCCTTCGGGCTCGCCCTCGCCTGCGACCTGGTCATCGCGCGTCGCGGGGTCCGCTTCGGCTGCCCCGAGATCAACGTCGGCGTCTTCCCGTTCATGATCTCGGCGCTGATCTACCGCTCGATCGACCGGATGAAGGCCAACGAGCTGATGATGCTGGGCGAGCCGGTCGACGCCGACGAGGCCCACCGGCTGGGCTTCGTCAACGTGGTCGTCGGCGCCGACGAGTTCGACGAGACCGTGCGGACGTGGGCACGCAAGGTCGCGTCGAAGTCCCCCTTGCTCATGGGACTGGGCAAGGACGCGATCGCGGCCACGCGCGACATGGCCCTGCCGGAGGCCCTCGACGCGCTGCGGTCCCGGCTCGCGCTGGCCTTCACCACCGAGGACATCCAGGAGGGCGTGGCCGCCTTCCGGGAGAAGCGGGAGCCGGTGTGGCGGATGCGCTGACCCCGGCTCCCGATCACGGTTCCCGACGGGCGGGCGCCGGGCTCAGCCCGTGACCCGCTCCACGAAGGCGACGATGTCCGCCACGACCTCGTCGCGGTTGGTCTCGTTCAGGATCTCGTGTCGCGCACCAGGCCATGCGGTGACCGTCACGTCGGTCAGGCCCGCGTCCGCGTACCGGGCCTCGAGCGCCTTGACGAGCGCGAGGCCCGCGTTGACCGGGTCCTGGTCGCCGACCGCGATGTGGATCGGCAGGTCCTTCCGGACGTGGGCCAGCCGCTCCGGGTCGGCCGCGACCGAGCCGCCCATGAACATCGCGCCCATCGCCTCGTCGTCGAGGGTGTAACCGCACTGCGGGTCGGCGACGTAGAGGTCGACCTCGTGCTCGTCCCGGGTCAGCCACTCGAACCCGGTTCGCCCGGGAGCCCACGGCGCGTTGAACGCCTCGAGGTCGGGCGGCGAGTTCGGGTCGAGGTTCGCGGCGAGGATGTCGACGGCGGCGGTGCCCGAGAGGGCCAGACCGGCGATCTCCGCGGAGTGGTCGAGGATCCACTGCTGGCTGGCGAACGACCCGAGGCTGTGGGCGAAGAGCACGACGGGCACACCCGGATGCCGGTCGTGCGCCGCGCCGATCAGGACCCCGATGTCGTCGATGAGCCGGTTCCATCCGTCCGGCCCCGTCTGCCCTTGCTGGTCGAGGCTCGCGACCGAGCCGCCCTCGCTGCGGTGGTCGTGCGCGGACACGGCGAAGCCGGCCGCGAGCAGCGCACCGGCCAGACGCTGGAACCCGCCCCGTCGGACGTGGTCACCCACGCCCGCGAGGATGTGCACGACGCCGCGCGGCGTGCCCTCCGGCTCCCCGTGGTAGGCGAACAGGTCCCAGCCGTCGGAGCCCGCGATGCGGAACTCGGTCACGGGCACGGTCAGCGGGTGCTCTGGAAGCGTCATGTGACGCATCCTACTTGTGGCCTGACCATTGAAAAGGATGCACGATTCCGGAGAGCGTCGCCCGCCGGCCGGCAGCGCTGACCACGTCGAGGGAGTGCAACACGATGAAGGCAGCAGTCGTCCACGCCTGGGGCGGACCGGACGTCCTCACCGTGGAGACGGTGCCCGACCCGGTGCCGGGGCCCGGCGAGGTCGTGGTCCGCCTCCGCGCCGCCTCGCTGAACTGGCACGACGCGATCGTCCGCAGCTCCGGCCGGGGCGCCGAACTGCCGTCCATCCTCGGCATGGACGGCGCCGGGGTCCGCGAGGACACCGGCGAGGAGGTCGTCGTCTACCCGTGCCTGGACTGGGGGCCCTCGCGGGTCGCCTCCGGCCCCGGGTTCTCGATCCTCGGCGACCGGACCGACGGCACCTACGCCGAGGCGGTCGCGGTGCCCGAGGCCAACCTCGTCGCCAAGCCGGAGCACCTGTCCTGGGAGGAGGCGGCCGCCCTGCCGTGCGCGGCGCTGACCGCGTACCGGGCTCTCTTCACGCGCGCCGGTGTGCAGGCCGGCGAGACGGTCCTCGTCCTGGGCGCCGGCAGCGGGGTCTCGACGTACGCCGTCACGTTCGCGGCCGCGGCCGGCGCGACGGTCCTCGTCACCTCGTCGAGCACGGCGAAGATCGACGCCGTGCGGGCACTCGGAGCCCACGAGGGCTTCCTCTACACCGAGGACGGGTGGACGGAGAAGGTCGTCGCGGCGACCGGGGGTGGCGTCGACGTCATCGTCGACGGGGCGGGAGCCACCCTGGGAGATTCCCTCGCCTGCCTGAAGCCCGGTGGCCGGGTCGCCGTCTTCGGCGCCAGCGCCGGGCCGACGGCGACGGTGCAGATCCCCGCGCTCTACTTCGGACAGTTCTCGATCCTCGGGACGACGCTCGGCAGCCCCGAGGACTTCCGCGACATGCTGGGCCTGGTCGCCGAGCATCGTGTCCGCCCCGTACTCGACTCGACGTACCCGTTGTCGGACATCGTCACGGCGCACACCCACCTGGAGGCCCGGCGACACGTCGGGAAGCTCGTGGTCGTCCCCGACGAATAGGCGCAGATACTAGGACAGCTGTCCGGACACCTGTACGCTCACGGCCATGACGACACCCCCGGGACCGGCGAGGGACGCCCTGCGGGCCCCCGTGATCGTGGCGCCGATGTTCCTGGTCTCCGGTCCCGAGTTCGTGATCGAGTCGTGCCGGGCCGGGCTCGTCGGGTCCTTCCCCACGCAGAACGCCCGGACGTTCGAGGACCTGGTCGACTGGTTCGACCGGATCCGGGCCGGGGTCGCGGACCTGCCCGGGGCCTCCTGGGCGATCAGCATGATCGTGCACCGCAGCTATGAACGCTTCGCCGCCGAGCTCGAGCTCGTCCAGGAGTACCGCCCGGACGTCGTGGTCACCGCCCTGGGCCCGCCGAGCCGTGTCCTCGACGAGGTGCACGGCTACGGCGGCGCGGTGTACGCGGACGTCATGTCGGTCGAGCACGCCCGCAAGGCCGCGGACGCCGGGGCCGACGGCCTCGTGCTCGTCTGTCACGGCGCCGGTGGCCACACCGGGCGGCTGTCGCCCTTCGCGTTCGTGGACGAGGTCCGGCGGTTCTTCGACGGCCCGCTGGTCGTCGGCGGCGCCGTGTCGACCGGGCGCGCCGTCCGGGCCGTCGAGGTGCTCGGGGCCGACTACGCCTACATGGGCACCCGGTTCATCGCCTGCCCCGAGTCGCTGGTGAACGATCGCTACCGGGACATGCTGGTCCGCTCCGAGCTCGGCGACGTCACCGCGACCGCGGCGGTCACCGGGGTGCTGTGCAGCTGGCTCACCGAGAGCCTCACCGACGCCGGCTACGACCCCGAGAGCCTGGCGGAGGCCGGCCGGATCGACTTCTCCGACGTGCACGGCGAGCACAAGCCCTGGAAGGACATCTTCGGGGCGGGCCAGGGCGTCGGGGAGATCGACAGCGCGGCGTCGCTGGCCGACGTGGCGGACCGGATCGTGGAGGAGTACCGGGCCGCGGGCGGGCACGTTGCGCAGCAGCGCCGGGCGGAGGTGGGTGTCTGATGGTGTCGTTCGCGTTCGACGACGAGCACGAGCAGTTCCGGAAGTCCCTCGAGGACTTCAGCCGGAAGGAGCTCGCGCCGCACTACCGCGAGCGGGCCGCGTCCACGGAGTTCCCGTTCGCGGTCTTCCGGCAGCTCGGCGAGCTCGGTGTTCTCGGGATCGGGCTGCCCGAGGAGTTCGGCGGCAGCGGCGAGGACGATCCCGTCCTGCTGGGTCTGGCCACCGAGACGCTGGCCTACGGCGACGTGAACCTCGCGTCGGCTCCGGTCCAGATCGGGCTGATCGCCTCGCAGCTGGTCCACGGCACCCGCGAGGTCCAGGAGCGCTACCTGCCGGCCATGATCGAGGGTCGCGAGACGGTCGCGATCGCCCTGACCGAGCCGGGATCGGGGTCGGACGCGAGCGCCCTGTCGACCGTGGCCCGTCCGGAGAACGGCGGGTGGCTCCTGTCCGGGGAGAAGACGGCGATCACCTGGGCGTGCAACGCCTCGGCCGCGCTGGTCTACGCCCGGGAGCCCGGCAGCAGCCGGGCCCGCGGTGTCAGCTGCTTCCTGGTGCCGCTGAACGCGCCGGGCGTCACCGTCCGCCCCGCGCCGGGTATGGGGTGCCTCCCGCTGGGCTGGGGGTCCATCCACTTCGACTCGGTGTTCGTGCCGGAGGAGCACCTGGTCGGGGAGCAGGGCCGCGGCTTCCATACGGTCATGGGCCACTTCGACTTCAGTCGTGCCGCCCTGGGCCTGATGTGCCTCGGCGCCGCGCGGGCGAGCCTGGACGAGGCCGCCGTCTACGCCACCCAGCGGGAGACCTTCGGCCGGCCGATCGGCGACAACCAGGGCGTCTCGTTCCAGCTGGCCGAGCACGCCACGTACCTCGAGGCCGCACGGTGGATGTGCTACCGCGCGCTGTGGCTGCGCGCCGAGCACCGGCCCCACACCTCGCTGGCGTCGATGAGCAAGTGGTGGCCGCCGGTGGTCGCGAAGGACGCGATCGAGTCCGCGATGAAGATTCACGGCAACCTCGGCTACTCCGCGGAGTTCCCGTTGCAGCAACGGCTTCGCGACGTCATGGCCTACCTGGTGGCGGACGGGACGGCGGAGATCCAGAAGCGGATCATCTCGAAGGAGATCCTGGCCCGCGGGTCGGTCTCATTCTGATCGGCGGGCCGGGGCGTAGAGGACGTTCCAGATGATCAGCGTGTAGGCGTCCAGCAGGGAGTCGATCCTCGCGGACTCGGCCCGCACCATGCGGTGCAGCCCCCGCTCGGCCATCCACTGGAGCCAGTACGCGGTCTCGTGCGGGGGCAGCGACGGGTCGACGAAACCACCGGTCTGACCCCGCTCGATGTGGGCGGCCAGCCCCGCGATGTAGCTCGCCATCGCCTCGTCGACGGCCTGCCGGATGTCGTGGTCGTAGCCGATCGCCTCGTGCGTCGCGGCCATCAGCTCGGGGTGCGGGCGGTAGGCGGCGACGATCCCGGCCAGCGCCGCGCGCAGGTCGCCCCGGTCGGCGGTCGCCCCGAGGGCCCACCACGCCCGGGCCGCCGTCGTGATCGTGGCGCTGACGTCGGCGTACCAGGATCGCAGCAGGTCGGCCTTGTCCTCGAAGTAGACGTAGAACGTGGTCCGCGACAGGCCCGCCTCGGCGACGATCTCCCCGACCTTGATGTCGGTGAACGTCTCCCCGTTCCGGAGGCGCCGCTCCACGACCTCGAGGAGCCGGGTGCGGGCGGCGGCGCGCCGACCGGCACGCGTCCGGCGTCGGTCGGTCACCGGCTCGGTCACGGTCCGATGCTACGGAGGTGGTCCCGGGCGCGGACGACGTCGGTCCCGAGGGCGGGTCAGGGGCCGTGCAGCGCGGCGTGGATCGTGAGGGCGGCGTCGAGGTCGCCGGTCCCTGAGGTCAGCGAGCGCCCGAGCAGCTTCTCCGCCTGGCCGATCCGGTAGGTCACCGTCTTGTGGTGCACGGCGAGCGCGCGGGCGGCGTCGGCCCGGCTGTGCCCGTGCGCGAGGTAGGCCCGCAGCGTGGCGCGGAGTCGTTCGACGGCCTCGTCGTCCTCGGCGAGCCGACCGAGCCGGTCCGTGGCGAAGCGCCGGGCGCGGTCGGGGTCCGCACAGAGGACGGCCGCCAGCTCGACGTCGGCGAAGCGGGTCACGCCGCCACGGGGGCCGGGGCGCAGGCGGGCGACCCGCTCCGCCTCCCGGGCGCGGGTGTGCGAGGTGCGGAACCCCTCCCGGCCGCGACCCGGCTCGCCCAGACCGATCAGCACGTCGTCCGGGGTGAGCCGCGCGAGGTCGACGAGCTCGTCCTCACCCGGCCGGGCGGGCCAGGAGATCCAGCCCCACCAGGTGCCGTCCCCGGCCGGCAGCGTCAGCGCCGGGGCTCCGGTCCGGTCGATCAGGCGTTGGACCTCGTGGCGGACCCCGGCGGTGTCCGACAGCGGGGACGCGACGAGGGCGACGTGCACCCGGGTGAGGTCGTGGCCCAGCGCCCGGCCGGCGGCCGGCACGTCCACCGCCTCCGAGCCCAGCAGGGCCCGGACGACGGCGGCGCGTCCGAGCTCGCCCGTCCCGCCGACGCGCCCCGGACCGGGTCCGGGGTCGGTGGGGAAGTCCGCGACGATGCGTTGGCAGACGGCGTCGATGAAGTCGAACAGGTGCCGCGAGGAGGTCCGCAGCACGGCGAGCAGCAGCGGTCCGCGGTCGTCGGCCGTGCTGCTGTCGAGCTCCGCCTCGACGTGGTCGGTCCAGATCCGCCAGAGCAGGTCGTGCCCGACCCGGTACGCCCGCAGCAGGTGGGTGACGTCGCCCCCGCCGGCGAGCATCCGGCGCACGAGATCCTGGGTCCCGGCCGGAGCGTCGATCGTGGTGGACGGGACCCCGAAGGCCATCGTCGCGAGCATTGCGCCGATGTTCTGGTCCGTGCTGTGCCGCACCACCGCGACCGCGTCCTCGCCGCCGGCCGGCGCGAGCTCCGGCACCAGGCGCACGACGTGCTCGGTCACCTGCCCGGCGATGACCTCGCTCTGGGGCAGCAGCGCCCGGGCGAGCCGGCGGACCTCGCCATCGGCGATCTCGTCGAGAGTCATTCCGTTGTCCATTCCTGCCCACGATCGCCCGCGCTGTGGATGACATCGTCGAACCACAGCCCGCAGGACGGAAGGTCGTGCGCTGAGAGTGGCATCGAACGGCCGAACTGCTGTCCGCTCGACCGTCGAGGACTCGACGATATGGCCTCCACGATGTGACGCAGGTCGCGCCCGTCGATCAGCGGGCGCGTCGACACCGCCGTCGTGAGGAGCACCGTCGTGGAGACCACGTTCGACGAGATCAAGAAGCACTACGCCGCCGAGGTCGACCGGGCCGCCGACCGGACGATGAAGGCCGCCTCGGAGCTGCCGATGAGCTACGAGGAGATCACGCCGGCCTGGCTGACCGCGGTGCTGGCCGGTGACCGTACGGGCGCCGAGGTGGTGTCGCACCGCCTCGGCGACGTCGACGAGGGCACCTCGAGTCGCCGGCGCATCTTTCTCGAGTGGAACGAGGCCGGGGTGTCCGCGGGCCTGCCGGGAAGCGTGTTCTGCAAGAGCACCATGACCCTGGAGAGCCGGTACCTGCTCGGGATGAACGGGGGCATCGCCGCGGAGACCATCTTCTTCCGGGACGTCCGCGCGCACCTCGGGATCCGCGCCCCCCACGCCTACTACTCCGAGTTCGACCCGCGGTCGTTCAACTCGTTCATCATCCTCGAGGACATGGCCGACCAGGTCACCTTCGGCGACTACACCATGACCCTGACCGAGGAGCAGGCGCGCGACCAGCTGGCCACCCTCGCGACGGTGCACGCCCGCTACCAGGACAGCCCGGCCCTGCACACCGAGCTCGCATCCTGGAACGACTGGGAGAAGTACTTCACGATCACGGTCGAGAAGGCGGGGTTCGGTCCCGCCTGCGAGCGCGGGTTCCGGCAGGCCGAGGACGTGATCCCGGAGCGGCTGTTCGCCCGCGCCCAGGAGATCTGGCCGGCCACGCTGCGCGGCGTCCTCGAGCACTCGACGCTGCCCCGCACGCTGATCCACTCCGACGTGCACCTGAAGAACTGGTACATCGACGCCGACGGCCGCATGGGCCTCAACGACTGGCAGTGCTCCTGCAAGGGTCACTGGGGCCGTGACGTCGCCTACGTCATCTCCACCGCGCTGGGCGTCGAGGACCGGCGCCGGTGGGAGCGCGACCTGCTCGCGCACTACGTCGACTGCTTGCAAGCCGAGGGGATCACCGACGTGACCACGGACGACGCCTGGACCGCGTACCGCCACAACCTCTTCTCGGCGCTGGCGTGGTGGACCGGCACCCTCGGCCAGCCGCCGGAGGCCCCCGACATGCAGCCGCCGGAGGCCTCGCGCGAGTTCATCCGCCGCATGACCCACGCCATCGACGACACCGACGCCCTCGACTCCTTCTGAGCGTGCGGCGCCGCGGCGATGTCAGATGACCTCGTCGCGGCGCAGCCGGTCGAGGTCGGCGTCGGTGAGCCCGAGCCGCTCGCGCAGCACGTCCGCCGAGTCCTCCCCCAAGAGCGGGGCGGGCGCGGCGGGACGGGGGCGGGACGCCGACATGCGCACCGGGCTGCCGAGCACGGTGGCGGCGCGGTCGCCGTCGCCGACCTCGGTGAGCATCCCGCGGTCGCGCAGGATCGGGTCGGTGATGACCTCGCCGAGCGACCGGACGGGGGCCGCCGGGATGTCGGCCTCCTGGAGGCGACCGAAGAGCCACGCCGTCGTCGCCTGCTCGGTCCACCGGGTCACGTCGTCGTCGATGCGGTCCATGTCCCGGACGCGGCCCGCCGGGCTCGCGAGCGCGGGGTCGCGTGCCAGGTCGGGCCGGTCCATGAGGTCGCACAGCGCGGTCCAGTGGCGGGGGCGCAGGCACAGGATCGCGATCCAGCCGTCGAGCGCGGGGTAGATGTTGTAGGGGCAGACGGCGAGGCCCCCGTGACGGTTCCCGGTGCGCTCGGGGAAGTCGCCGTCCGCCTCGAGGTACCCGGCGATGTTGGAGGTCAGGGCGGGCAGGATCGCGTCCTGCATCGCGACCTCGACGTGCTGGCCGCGGCCGGTCCGCTCGCGCTGGTAGAGCGCCGCGAGCACCGCGGCCGCCAGGTGCGTCCCGGTCGCGAAGTCGACGACCGCGGGGCCGGCCTTGCTCGGCGGCCCGTCCGCGGGGCCGGTCGTGGTGACGACCCCGGCGATGGCCTGGACGGTGACGTCCATGCCGCGCAGGCCGGCGGCGGCGGGGTGGTCCCCGAAGGCCCGGCCCGATGCGAGGACGAGGCGGGGCGCGACGGTGTGCAGCGTGTCCCAGCCCAGGTCGAGGCGCTCCATCACGCCGTCCGCGAAGTTTTCGACGAGCACGTCCGCAGTGCGGGCCAGCTCGAGGAGGAGCTCCCGGCCCTCCGGCTTCTTGAGGTCGAGACGCAGTCCCTGCTTGCCGGCGTTCAGCATCAGGAACGCCGCGCCGGCGACGTCGCCGGCCGAGCGCCACCGGATCGGCTCCCCGCCGAAGGGTTCGATCTTGATGACGGTGGCGCCCATGGCCCGCAGGAGGTGGGTGCAGTAGGGCCCGGCGTAGATCTGGCCCAGGTCGAGGACGATGACGCCGTCGAGGGCGCCCGCGGTGTCCGGTGCGCTCACCGGTACGCCCGGCGCAGGGTCTCGAGCTCGATCTTGCCGGCGCCGTTGCGCGGGACCTGCTCGACGAAGTCGACCGCGCGGGGGCACTTGTAGTGCGCCAGCTCGGCGCGGCAGTGGGCGACGAGCTCCTCGGCCAGCCCTTCTCGCGGTGTCGACACGGGGGCGACGACCGCGCGGACCTGCTCGCCGAACTCCTCGTCCGGCACGCCGAGCACGGCGACGTCGGCGACGTCCGGGTGCAGCGCGAGCAGGTCCTCGACCTCACGGGGATGGACGTTGACCCCGCCGGTGACGATGACCTGGCTCTCGCGCCCGGTGAGGTAGAGGTAGCCGTCGCCGTCGACGTACCCCAGATCGCCGGCCCAGCCCCAGCCGGGCAGGGCGTCGAGATCGGCGCTCCCGTCGGTGGCCCGCTCCGGTTCACCGGCGTCGGGGCGCACCAGCCACACCCGGCCGATCTCGCCGGTCGCCAGGTCGTGTCCGTCGGCGTCGGTGATCCGCACCGAGCCGCCCTTGGGCCGGCCCACCGACCCGGGGTGCGCGATCCACTCCCGGGGCCCGATCGCGGTGCGGCCGTAGCCCTCGGACGAGCCGTAGTACTCGTGGAGGATCGGACCCCACCAGTCGAGCATCGCCTGCTTCACCGACGGTGGGCACGGCGCCGCACCGTGCACGGCAACGCGGTGGGAGCCCAGGTCGTAGCGATGCTTGACGGTGTCGGGCAGGCGCAGCAGCCGGACGAACATCGTCGGGACCCAGAGGCTGTGGGTGATCCGGTGCCGCTCGATCGCGGCCAGCGAGCCCTCGGCGTCGAAGCGGCGGGCGGTCACCAGGGTGCCGCCGAGCTGGTGGACCGCGTGCATGAAGCCCATCGGCGCGGTGTGGTACGCGGGCCCCGGGCTGTACATGATCGGTGCGGGCTCGCCGGGCCCGGGGACCATGCCGACGTCCGCCATCATCGCCCGGTAGCGCAGCGGAACGTCCCGGGGATGGACCCCCGGAGGATCCTCCCGGTAGGCCTTGGGTCTGCCCGTGGTCCCGGAGCTGAACACCAGGCGCCCGCCCATGGTCTCCGGGAGCTCGGGGTCGGGTGGCGTGGCGTCGACGGCCTCGTCGTAGTCCCGGCCGACGGTCAGGACGGCGGGCGCCGGTGCCCCGCCCAGCGCCGCTCCGAGCGTCGGGGCGAGGCCGGTGTCGGTGACGACGGCCGCGGGGCGGGCCAGGTCGACGAGGGCGCGGAGTTCCTCGGCGCCCAGGTGCACGCTGACCGGCGCGAGCACCAGTCCGGTGCGCCAGCACGCCCAGGCGATCTCGGCCCAGCGGACATCGTTGGGCAGTGCGAGCACGACGACGTCGCCGGTGTCCAGGCCCGCACGGCGCAACCAGGTGGCGAGCGCGGCGCTCCGCGCCTCGACCTCGGCCCAGGTGCGCTGCTCCCCGGTGTCGGCCATCGCGATCGCGGCCCGCTCCGGATCGGTCCGGGCATGGGCGGCGGGGAACACGGTACGAGCCTAGTGTTCTGGCCTGACCATCAGAAGGTCGCTCGCGCACCCGGGAGCCGGTCGTCGGGGCGCCGAGGTCGCGCTGTGCAGGTCGACGACGGTCGCGTAGAGCCCGACGGATGCGGCGCCACCCTGAGCACCAGGGAACGGGAGCTCACGGGTAGCGCCGGCGCAGCTCGGTCTTGAGGACCTTGCCCGTCGCGTTGCGGGGCAGGTCGTCGACGAGCTCGAGGCGCCGCGGCAGCTTGTAGCGTCCGATCCGTTCACCGGCGAACGCGCGGAGCTCCTCGAGATCGACCGTGGCGTCGGTCTCGGCGACGACGACCGCGCACACGGTCTGGCCCCAGCGGTCGTCGGCCGTCCCGATGACGGCGACCTGCGCGACACCGGGGTGGTCGAAGAGCGCCCCCTCGACCTCGGCGGGGTAGATGTTCTCCCCGCCGGAGATGATCATGTCCTTGACGCGGTCGGAGACGAAGACGAAGCCGTCCGCGTCGATGTGCCCGCCGTCGCCGGTCCGGAGCCACCCGTCGTGGAAGGTCGCGGCGGTGGCCTCGGGGTCGTCGAGATAGCCCGGGGTCACGCTGGGTCCGCGGACCTCGATCTCACCGGCGACGTCCGGACCGACCGGGTGCCCCGTGGGATCGACGATGCGCATGTCGCACAGCAACAGCGGCCGTCCGGCCGAGCCGAGCTTGCGGGTGGCGTGCTCGGCGGTCAGGAAGCACGTGACCGGAGAGGCCTCGGTGAGCCCGTATCCCTGCGCCAGGTCGATCTCACGAGCCCGGAAGAGCCGGATCAGGCCGACGGGAACGGGCGCACCACCGGTGATGATCAGTCGGAGAGCCGAGAGGTCGGCGTCGCGGAACCCGGGCAGGTCGGCGATGGCCTCGCACATGACCGGAACCCCGAACATGGTGGTGACCCGCTCGTCCACGAGGGCCGCGAGCACGGCCTGCGGTTCGAAGGTCGGGTGGATGACGAGGCGACCGCCCTTGATCCAGGTCGCGATGGTGGTGACGTTGAGGGCCCCGATGTGGAACATCGGGGCACAGACGAGGGACACGTCGTCGTGGGCGATGTCGAGGGCCAGGATGACGCCGATGTTGTGCCACCACAGGTTCGCGTGGGTGAGGACCACGCCCTTCGCCCGGCCCGTGGTCCCGGAGGTGTACATGATCACTGCCGGGTCCGACGGAGCGACCGCAGCGCGCTCGTCGAGCTCCGGGGCTGCGGCGATCAGCTCGTCCCCGTCCTCCCACCCGGAGACCGGCACTCCGGCTCCCGCGCGGACGAACCGTCGGTCCGGTAGCTGGTCACGGATGGCGTCGATCGCGGCGGTGTGCACCTCGTCGGCGAGGATCGTGTGCACACCGGAGTGGCTGATCGCGTGGGCGAGCTCCGGGCCGGCGAACCGGTAGTTGAGCGGGACGAGGATCGCCCCCAGGGTGGCCGCCGCGAAGAGGGTCTCCAGGATGGCCGGATCGTTGAGGCCCAGATAGGCCACCCTGTCGCCGGGCCCCACACCGCCGGCTCGGAGCACATGAGCGAGGCGGCGCACTCGCTCCTGGACCTGGGCGAACGTCCGGGTCTCGCCCCCGAAGGTCACCGCCGGGCGCTCCGGCGACACCCGGGCGCGGCGCTCGAGAACGGCAGCGAGATCGATCTCGGCGCGCGGTGCGCCGAACTCGGCGGCGATGGTGTCGGCGGTTGGGGTCTCGCGAGCGGTCATGGCGAGAGCGAATCAGTCCGCCGAGAGGCTGGTCACCCGTTCTCCACCCGTGGAGCGAGCAAGCTCCCTCCTCGGGAGGAAGCTCCGGGCCGCGTCGAGATGTGAGGGTGATCGCTGACGCAGCCGCAGGTCCTGAAGCCGGTGCGTACGGCGCTTCCGGGCCAGGCCTCTCCAGCTAGCCCGCATCGGAGCGTGATCTCTCGTGTCCGTACCTCCGCCCGAGGTTCTCCTGGCCTATCCCCAGCGCTACTTCGACGCCTGGAACCAGCGTGACATCACCACGGCTCTGCAGGTGGTGAGTCCGAAGGTGCACTGGACCGACCCGCTCGCCCCGGAGCCGATGACCGACCACGACGCGGTCTCCGCGTTCTTCGGCGGTGCCTGGCAGGGCTTCCCCGACATCCACTTCGAGATGATCGGTGCGCCCCTCCTGGACGCGACGGGCGGACGGGTCGCGGCATCCTGGCGGATGACCGGCACCCACACCGGCGAGTTCCCGCCGGGCGCCCCGATCAGCGGGAACGCCTTCGACGTGCCGGGCACTGACGTGTGGGAGGTCGACGCCGAAGGCCGTGCCACCAGCGTGGAGGCCTTCTACGACTCGCTGACCCTGCTACGCGCCATCGGGCTCGCCTGACACTCGTCCATCGGCCGGAGGAACGCTTCGTGAACACCAGGATCGAGCACGCTGACGTCATCATCGTGGGCTCCCGGTGCGCCGGTACGGCGGCAGCGGTGCCGTACGCGCGCGCGGGCAGGAAGGTCGTGGTCCTCGACAAGGGCAGGTTCCCGGCCGACACCCTCTCCACGCACGTGCTCGTGCCCAACGGAGTGCAGGAACTCCAGAAGATGGGTGCGCTCGACCGCATCCTCGCGCTCGGTCCCTCCCGGAGCCGATACCTCACGCTCAAGGACGGCGACCTGGAGATCCGCGAACGCTTCCGGCCCTTCTCGGGCATCGACTACGCGCTGTGCATTCCGCGGGACCAGCAGGACATGGCGCTGGTCGAGACCGCCCGGGAGGCCGGCGCCGACATCCGCGAGAGGACGAAGGTCGACGAGGTCGTCTGGCGCGACGGGCGTGCGGTCGGCGTGCGCTGCTCGTTCGATGACGACGAGTACGAGATCCATGCGAAGCTGGTCGTCGGGGCCGACGGACGTCGTTCCCGTGTCGCGAGCGAGGTCGGAGCCTGGGAGCCCTACCGTGCCTCGAAGAACGGGCGCGGATTCGTCTTCCGCTACGTCGACGATCCACTCGGGACCGACGCCCCGGACGCCCTGGAGATTCATCGGGCCGACGGCGACCAGGTCCTGGTCCTCCCGTCCTGCCCGGCCGGGCGCACCCTCGTGGTCAACATGACCGACGCCGCCGCGATCCCCGCCTACCGCAAGGACTTCCATGCGCAATGGAAGGCGATGATCGAGCGGAACCCCGCGTTGAAGGCCCGTATCGGCGACGCGACCAACATGGGCAAGCCCCGCATGACCGCCGACCTCACCTCCTACTACCGCCGCGCCACGGGTCCGGGCTGGGCCCTGGCCGGCGATGCGGGCCACTTCAAGGACCCGGTCACCGGCAACGGCATGCGCGACGCGTTGAAGTTCGGTCGCCGCCTCGCCGAACTCACCGAGCCCACGCTCGACGATCCCGAACGGCTCGACGTCGCTCTCCGGGATTGGGAGTCCGAGCGGGACGCCGACACCATCTCCACCTACCACTGGGGCAATCGCGAGACCCGACCCGGGGCCACCAGCCCCCTCGTCCGCGAGGTCCTGCGCACGTTCGCGGGCAGCGAGGAACCGAACCTGTCCGACACCTTCAACCGGGCCCGCCCCGTCGAGGCGGTCATCAGCCCCGACCGGCTCGTCCGCGGTCTGATCCGGGTGTGGCGAGCGCCCGGCGCCGACCGGAAGGCGATCCTGCAGGAGCTGCGGACCGAGCTGCCGATGGAACTCTCGCTGCGGCGCCACCGGCTGCTCGACGGGTTTCGGTCGAGAAGGCCGGCCGCGACCGAGCGCGCGGGCTGGAGCGTGGGCGAGCCGAGCTCGCCCGCATCGCACCGGCCGGCCGCCGACGTCGACCACCCGGCCGCCGGCTCCGAGCAGGAGGCCCCCACCCCGACCTCCGCCGCCTAGCGTCCGACCTACGGCACCGCCGTGAGGCCGCGCCGTCACCGCAGGTAGAAGCCTCCGTCGACCTTGCGCGCTGACGTCGATGCTCGTCCACGCGGCCAGGTACCCGGTGACGGACTCGAACGCGTCAGTCGTCGAGACGGCGGAGGTCGCCGCTGTGCAGGCCGACCAGCTTGTGCATGGTCTCGACGTCACCGTCGCTGATGGCCCGGACCATGCCCTCGTGGATCTCCAGGGAGTGGGCGACCCGCGAGTCCGCGGGTTCGACGAACGCCGCGCGCACCATGCCGTTGCGCAGCAGGGCGACCACGGTGTCGTAGAGGCCGACGGCGACGGTGATCCCACTGGCGCGGGCGATCGCGTGGTGCAACCGCATGCTGGCCTCGAGGTAGCCACGGGGGTCCTCGCGGTGGGCGCGCATCTCGTCCAGCGCCCACGACATGGCACGGACGTCCTCGGGCACCGCGCGCGCGACGGCCAGGGTGGCGAACGCGTCGTCGAAGAAGGTGCGGGCGTCGAACAGCTCCCGCGGATCCCGCACCGAGGTGGAGAACCACACGTCGATGGCCCCGAGCCGGACCTGGGCCGGCGTGCCGTCCACGAACACCCCGCCCGACGGCCCGGGGCGGACGGTGATGAGCCCGCGCGCCCGCAGCAGGCGGAGCGCCTCGTCCATGGCCGAGGGGCTGGCGCCGAACCGGGCGATGAGGTCGGTCCGGAGGCCCAGGCGAGCCCCCGTCGCGAGGCCCTGCTCGGCGATCTCCTCCTGCATGGCCTCGGCGATGCGCTCGGCGCGGGATCCCTGCGGTCGGGGCACGTGCGGGGTGTCCTTCATCGGGTTCTCCTCGGTCGGCCGGGGATTAACCAGCGGAAACTCCCTGAAGATTACCCCATCGACGGGGCCTGTTGAGGAGATTCGGGGTACACCCCTTGATATCTTCGTGAAGGTTTCGTAGTTTGCTGTGGTCCAGGTCGCACAGTCGCGAGAGTGGAGACGGTGAGTACCTCGGAGCTCGACGCCATCGACTGGCACACCCACGGGGTCGCGCCGGACCTCTGCGCGCCGGTCGGTCACGCCGACCACGCCTGGCCCGTGGTCGAGCGCCTCGACGAGACCCGCGCGGTGATATGGGTGGGCGACCGGCGCTACCGCGAGATCGACGACCGCTGCTGGTCGGCGGCGCGCCGGATCGCTGACATGGATGCCGAGGGCGTGGCGGTCCAGGTCGTGTCCCCGATGCCGGTGACCCTCTGTCACGACGCCCCGGCCGGTGGAGCCGCCGAGCTCGCCCGGGCCCAGAACACGTTCTTCGCCGCTTTGGTCGACGGGGCGCCGGACCGGTTCCGCGCCCTCGGCGCCGTGCCGCTCCAGGACGTCGACGCGGCCGTCGCCGAGCTGCGCCGCTGCGTGCTCGAGCTCGGCTTCCCGGGGGTCGAGGTCGGGACCCGGGTGGGCCCGCTCGAGCTCGCCGACCAGGCCTTCGCGCCGTTCTTCGACGCCGCCGACGAGCTCGGGGCCGTGGTGTTCGTCCACCCGGTGGACGAGACGCTCGACCCCCGCCTGGCCAGGATGGGCGTGGCCTTCGGGGTCGGGATGCCGACCGAGACGGCGGTGGCCGGGGCCGGCCTGCTCACGGCGGGGACGCTGGTCGAGCGCCCGAACGTCCGGCTCTGCCTGGCGCACGGCGGTGGTGCGCTGCCCGGGATCCTCCCGCGGGTCACGAAGGGCCAGTCGATCGCCGCGGCGGCGGCCGGACGCGGGGCGGTCCCCGAGGCCGACACCGCGCTCACGCGGGCCGGGCAGCTGTGGACCGATTCGCTGACCTACGACGCCACGAGCCTGCGCCTGGTCCTCGACCGTGTCGGCGAGGGCCACGTGGTGCTCGGCACCGACTACCCCTTCGCCGCCCGGGAGGTGCCCGCCGGGGCGGTGCTGCGGGAGCTCGATCCGGACACGCGCACCCGGATCGGTGCCGCGAACGGCGAGACCCTCATGACCAGGACCATCGCTGCAGAACTGGAGCCTCGATGACCACCACGGCCGACGTCAGTGCTGGCCTGTACACCGATGTGCGCGGGGTGCGCACCCATTACCACGACGCCGGCTCCGGCGATCCGGTGATCATGCTGCACGGGTCCGGGCCCGGGGTGTCCGCGTGGGCGAACTGGCGGTTGAACCTGCCGGTGCTCGCCGAGCGTTTCCGCGTGCTCGCCCCGGACATCGTGGGCTTCGGCCACACCGAGCGCCCCGACGACGTCCGGTACTCGCTGCGGAGCTGGACCGACCACGTGTGGGACTTCGCCGACGCGATGGGCCTCGAGCGGTTCTCCCTGATCGGCAACTCGCTCGGCGGGCGGATCAGCCTGGAGATGGCGGCGGAGCGCCCCGAGCGGATCGCGCGGATGGTCCTCATGGGCTCGCCGGGGGTCGGGATGACGATCACCGAGGGCCTCAAGGCGCTCCGTGCGTACGAGCCCTCGCACGACAACATGCGCACGCTGCTCAAGACCAACTTCGCGGTCGACCCGGATCTCATCACCGAGGACCTGGTGCGCGACCGCTACGAGGCGAGTGCCGCGCCCGGGGCGCACGAGGCGTACACCGCGATGTTCAACGACCCGAAGCACGCCGGCGGCGAGCTCGCCATCACCGAGGACCAGGTCCGCGCCATCACGCCCCCGGCCCTGCTGGTGCACGGCCGCGAGGACCGCGTCGTCCCGACCGAGGTGTCGTGGACGATGGTCAACCTGCTGCCCGACGCCGACCTGCACGTGTTCGCCCGGTGCGGGCACTGGACCCAGATCGAACGGGCGGACGAGTTCAACGCAGTGGTCGGGGACTACCTCGGCCGGGCGGGGAAGTGATCACATGACACTGCTGAACGACCCTCCGGACAGCCTGATCACCGGGACGGGATCGCGGCTGGTGGCCGAGGAGCCGGAGCGGTTCCGGGTGCACCGGGACGCGATGACCTCCCCGGACATCCTGACCGACGAACAGCGCAAGATCTTCGACCACAACTGGCTCTACGTCGGTCACGAGTCCGAGGTCGCCGAGCCCGGTGACTACGTGCGCCGCAAGGTCGGCGGCCGGCCGCTGTTCATGGTCCGTGGCGCGAAGAGCAAGCAGATCAACGTCTTCCACAACAGCTGCACCCACCGGGGCGCGGTCGTGTGCCGCCAGGACCAGGGCAACGCCAAGGTCTTCCAGTGCTTCTACCACGCCTGGACCTTCGACTCGGAGGGGAAGCTCTCGGGCGTCCCCGACCGCGACGCCTACGGCGGCACCCTCGACTGGGACGCCCTCCGGCTCAAGCAGGTCGCCCGAGTCGAGTCCTACCGCGGCTTCGTCTTCTGCTGCTACGACCCCGACGTGGTCGGGCTCGAGGAGTACCTGGCCGGGGCCAAGGACTACCTCGACCTGATCCTGGACGCCGCGCCGACCGACATGGAGATCGTCCGCGGGACCAACGAGTACGGGATGGACGCCAACTGGAAGCTGCTGGTCGAGAACTCGATCGACGGCTACCACGCGGTCTCCACCCACGACACGTACTTCAAGTACCTCGTCGCGCTCGGCACCGATCTCTCGGTCGGGGTGAAGGGCACGGCCCACGACCTCGGGAACGGCCACGCCGTCCTCGAGTACGAGGCGCCGTGGGGCCGGCCGGTGGCCAAGTGGGAGCCGCTGTTCGGTGAGGACGCCAAGCCCTCGGTGGAGGGTCTGCGAAACAGCCTCGTCGAGCGTTTCGGCGAGGAGCGGGCGCACCGCATGGCCGACCTCAACCGGAACATGCTGATCTACCCGAACCTCGTCGTGAACGACATCATGGCGCTGACGGTCCGGACGTTCATGCCGACGGCGCCGAACCGCATGGAGATCTCCGCCTGGGAGATGGCACCGCGCGAGGAGCAGCCCGACGTCCGGCAGCGCCGGCTCGACAGCTTCCTGACCTTCCTCGGCCCGGGCGGCTTCGCCACCCCCGACGACATCGAGGCCCTGGAGTCCTGTCAGCAGGGGTTCTCCAGCGGTGGCGTCGAGTGGAACGACATCTCCCGCGGCATGACGCGGGAGCCCGAGGCGAACGACGAGGCCCAGATGCGCGCGTTCTGGCGGCGCTGGCGTGAGGACATGAACCGCGACGACCTCGGGGCGATGCGATGACCGCCCCGCCGCGCACCGTCACCCGCGCCGAGGTCGAGGACCTGCTCTTCCACGAGGCCGAGCTGCTCGACGAGTGGGACCTCGACACGTGGTTGACCCTCTACACCGAGGACTCGCACTACGTCGTCCCGGCGACCGACACCCCGGACGGGAACCCGGCCACCGACCTCGTGCTCATCGACGACGACCGGCTGCGGATGCGGCTGCGCGTCGAGCGGCTCAACAGCCGCAAGGCCCACCGCGAGTACCCGCACTCACGTCTCCGTCATCTGGTGAGCAACGTCCGGGTCCGGGAACCGGAGGGCGACGAGATCCCGGTCCGGGCGAACTTCGTGGTCTGGCGGGCCCGCAACGGCAAGGACGTGACCTTCGTCGGCAGCTACGAGTACCGGCTGGTGCACCGTGACGGGGAGCTGCGCATCCGCGGCAAGCGGGTCATGCTCGACATGACGAGCCTGCGGCCGGCCAACGACGTGGCCATCATCCTGTGAGCGGGCCCCTCGACGGTCGCGTCGCCGTCGTCACCGGCGGCGCCACCGGCATCGGTCGGGCGATCAGCTCGCGCCTCGCCGCCGACGGCGCCGCCGTGGTGGTCGCGGGTCTCGACAAGCCCGAGGTCGACGAGGCCGTGGAGGCACTGACCGCGACCGGGGCCCGGGCGGCGGGCTTCGTCGGCGACCTCGCCGAGCCGGGCGTCGCCGAGGACCTGACGGCCTCCGCCGCCGGCGCGTTCGGGGTAGTCGACATCCTGGTCAACAACGCCGGTGGCGGGGTCATCCGCCCGACCCTCGAGCACACCGAGGAGACCCTGCAGGCCACGATCTCCAACAACCTGTGGACGACCCTGCGCTGCTGCCTGGCGTTCCTGCCGGTGATGCGCGACCGCGGGTACGGGCGGATCGTCAACATCGGCGCCGAGTCGGTCCGCAACGGGCTGACCGACCACGCGGTCTACAACGCCGCCAAGGGCGGGGTCCACGCGCTGGCGTCGGGTCTCGCCCGGGAGTTCGCCGGCGACGGGATCACGGTGAACGTCGTCGCCCCGTCCTACGTCCGGACCGATGCCCTCGACGCGGCGTTGGCCTCGGGCGCGGTGCCGGCTCGCCTGTCGACCGTGGTCGACGACGCGGTGCGGTGGATCCCGATGGGTCGTCCGGCGGAGGTGGACGAGGTCGCGGCCGCCGTGGCCTACCTGGCCCGGGAGGACTCCCGCTTCGTCACCGGACAGGTGCTCGGGGTCAACGGCGGAAGCAGCATGCAATGAGGTTCCGGAGAGGTGAACGATGGCAGACGTACTCGGTCTCGGGCTGACGCATTTCCCGCTGCTCGGGGGCCTCGACGAGAAGATGGCGATCCTCCTGCGCGGCACCCTCAAGGATCCCGACATCCCGGCGGCGGAGAAGGACCCGGCGAACTGGCCGGAGCGCATGCGCCGGGAATGGGGTGAGGACGAGGGCCGCTCGGCGGCGCCCGCGCACCGCGCGGAGCTGGTCAAGGAGCTCGCGCGGTGCCGTGAGGCGCTCGATGAGTTCGCTCCCGACGCGCTCGTGGTCTGGGGCGACGACCAGTACGAGAACTTCCGCGAGGAGGTCGTCCCGCCGTTCTGCGTGCTGGCCTACGACGACATCGAGGTCCACCCGTTCTCGTTGATGAACGAGTACGGCAACCCCAACGCCTGGGGCCGGCCCGACGACATGACGTTCACGCTGCACGGCAACCGCGACTGGAGCCGCAACCTGGCCGACCGGCTCATCACCGACGGCTTCGACATGGCGTACTCGTACCGCAAGCGCGAGGGCGCGCACTTCCCGCACGCCATCGCGAACACCCAGATGTTCCTCGACTACGACAACGCGGGCACCGAGTTCCCCTACCCGATCATCCCGATCACGGTGAACTGCTACGGCCAGCACGCGATCGCCCGGCGCGGCGGTCTCGCCAAGTTCGCCGAGATCCGCGACGAGCAGCTCGACCCGATCGGCCCGACACCGGCCCGGTGCATGGAGCTCGGCCGCGGCGTGGCGCGCGCCCTGCGTGGCGACGGCCGCCGGTACGCGTTCGTCGCCAGCTCGAGCTGGTCGCACGCGTTCCTCACCGACAAGCTCTGGCACATCCGTCCCGACACTCCGGCCGACCTGGAGCTCTACGACGCGCTCCTCGCGGGGGACCGGGAACGGTGGCGCCGGACCACCAGCCAGGAGATCGTCGACGCCGGCCAGCACGAGATGCTGAACTGGTTCTGCCTCCTCGGCGCCATGGACGAGCTGGGGATGGACCTCACCTGGTCCACTCTGGTGCCCACCGACGTCTTCAACTCCAACAAGTGCTTCGCGATCTTCGAGGAGCGCGCGACCACCGGGGCCCCCGCATGACGGCCCCGGCGATCGGGAGCCGGGAGGCGATCCGGGCGGCCGCGGAGCGTCTCGCGGACGCAGCGCGCACCGGGGTCCCGTGCGCGCCGGTCCGCGACCTCGTCGGGAGCACCGACATCGACGCCGCGTACGCGGTCCAGAAGGTGCTGCGCGACGAGGCCGTCGCGTCGGGGCGCCGGATCGTCGGACGCAAGATCGGTCTGACGGCCGAGGTGGTCCAGCGCCAGCTCGGGGTCGACCGGCCCGATTTCGGTGTCCTCTACGAGGACATGGCCTACACCTCCGGTCAGACGATCCCGTCCGGCCGGCTGCTCCAGCCCAAGGTCGAGGCCGAGGTGGCGCTCGAGCTGGGGATCGATCTCGACGGGCCCACCGACCCGGACGGTGTCCGGGCGGCGGTGCGCCGGGTGCTGCCCGCCCTCGAGATCGTCGACTCGCGCATCGCGGGGTGGGACATCACCTTCGGCGACACGGTGGCCGACAACGCGTCGTCCGGGCTGTACGTGCTCGGGGAGAACTCCGTCGCCACCCACGACCTCGGCGCCCTCGATCTCCCCGGGATCACGATGACGCTGACCAAGGACGGCGAACCGGCGTCGTCGGGGACCGGAGAGGCCTGCCTCGGTGACCCGGTCTCGGCGCTGTTCTGGCTCGCGCTGGAGGCCCACCGCCTCGGTGACCCGCTGCGGGCCGGGCAGATCGTCCTCTCGGGCGCTCTCGGCCCGATGGTGCCGGTCGAGCCGGGGGCGACGGTGAGCGCGGATCTCCACGGCCTGGGCTCGGTCTCCTGCACGTTCAGCAGTGGGGAGGACACATGACCACCAAGGTGGCGATCATCGGGTCGGGCAACATCGGCACCGACCTGATGATCAAGATCAAGCGGCTCTCGACGACCCTGGAGGTCGTCGCGCTGGTCGGGATCGACCCGGCCTCCGACGGGCTGGCACGGGCCCGACGCCTCGGTGTGGCGGCCGTCGACACCGGCGTGGAGGGCCTCACGTCGCTCGACGGGTTCGACGAGATCGAGATCGTGTTCGACGCGACCTCGGCGAAGGCCCACGTGGCCAACGCCGAGGTCCTGCGTCCGCACGGCAAGCGGCTCGTCGACCTCACGCCCGCGGCGATCGGGCCCTACGTCGTTCCGCCGGTGAACCTCGAGAGCCTCCTGGACGCGGACGCCCCGGACGTCAACATGGTGACGTGCGGCGGGCAGGCGACCATCCCGATGGTCGCCGCGATCTCCTCGGTCGCTCCCGTCCCCTACGGCGAGATCGTCGCGTCGATCGCGTCGAAGTCGGCCGGGCCCGGCACCCGGGCCAACATCGACGAGTTCACCGAGACCACCGCGGCGGCGATCGAGCACGTCGGCGGGGCGGACCGGGGCAAGGCGATCATCGTCCTCAACCCCGCCGAACCCCCGTTGATCATGCGTGACACGGTGCTGTGCCTGGTCGACGCCGCCGGCATGGACGACGAGACCTTCGCCGCCCAGGTCGCCGCCTCCGTCGAGGCGATGGCCAAGAAGGTCGCCGAGTACGTGCCCGGGTACCGGCTCAAGCAGGCCGTGCAGATCCGGGCCGTCGATCCCGACGACGCCCTGGACACCCTCCTGCCGGAGGGGAGCGCGCCGCCCACCCACCAGGTGTCGGTGTTCCTCGAGGTCGAGGGCGCCGCGCACTACCTGCCCGCCTACGCCGGGAACCTCGACATCATGACCTCCGCGGCGCTGCGGGTCGGCGAGGAGATCGCCGCGGCCGGGACGGGAGACGCCCGATGACCGATCGCCTCTACATCCAGGACGTCACGCTGCGCGACGGCATGCACGCGATCCGGCACCGCCTGGCCCCGGACGCCGTCGCCCGCATCACCACGGCCCTCGCGGCCGCCGGGGTCGACGCGATCGAGGTCTCCCACGGCGACGGGTTGGCCGGAGCGTCGCTGACCTATGGCCCCGGATCGAACACCGACTGGGAGTGGATCAGCGCTGCCGCCGAGGCCATCGAGGCGGCCGAGAACTCACCCGTGCTCACCACGCTGCTGCTCCCCGGCATCGGCACCATCGCCGAGCTCCGCCGCGCGCACGAGCTCGGGGTGCGCTCGGTGCGCGTGGCGACGCACTGCACCGAGGCCGACGTCGCCGCGCAGCACATCGAGACCGCGCGCGAGCTGGGGATGGACGTCTCGGGCTTCCTGATGATGTCCCACATGACCTCTGCGGCGGACCTGGCGAAGCAGGCCTCGCTGATGGAGTCCTACGGCGCGCACTGCGTCTACATCACCGACTCCGGCGGCCGGCTGACCATAGGCGACGTGCGCGACCGGGTACGTGCGTACCGGGACGTGCTCGACCCCGGGACCGAGATCGGCATCCACGCGCACGAGAACCTGTCGCTCGCGGTGGCCAATTCGGTGACGGCCGTCGAGGAGGGTGTCGTCCGCGTCGACGCCTCCCTGGCGGGCCAGGGCGCCGGGGCGGGCAACACCCCGATCGAGGCGTTCATCGCGGTCGCCGACTGCCTGCGCTGGGACCACGGCTGTGACCTGTTCGCGCTGCAGGACGCCGCCGACGACCTCGTGCGTCCGATGCAGGACCGGCCCGTGCGCGTCGACCGGGAGACGCTGACGCTCGGCTACGCCGGCGTGTACGGCAGCTTCCTGCGCCACGCCGAGCGCGCGGCCGCGCACTACGGGCTCGACACCCGCGAGCTGCTGGTCGAGGTCGGGAACCGGGGCCTGGTCGGCGGGCAGGAGGACATGATCGCCGACGTCGCCCTCGACCTCGTCGCGGCCCGCAACGACTGACCCCTCGGCGCCGGCCCCGACCGGCGCCGGCAACCGAGAAAGTGAGAACGGTCGTGCCTGAGCTCAGCAAGGCCGCGCAGGCGTTCCGCGAGGCGCGGGACGTCCTGCTCGAGCGGCGGACGGACTACGACGCGGCGCTGCGCGACTTCACGTGGCCCGAGCTCGACGAGTTCAACTGGGCCCTCGACCACGTGGACGCGATCGGGACCGATCCCGCGACCGCGGACCGCCCGGCGCTGTGGATCGTCGAGGAGGACGGGTCGGAGGCGAAGTACACCTTCGCCGAGATGCGGGTGCGCTCGAACCGCGTCGCCAACTGGCTGCGGGCCCGGGGTGTGGCCCGCGGCGACCGGATCGTCCTGATGCTGGCCAACCAGGTCGAGCTGTGGGAGACCATCCTCGCGGCGATGAAGCTGGGCGCGGTGATCATCCCGTCGACGCCGATGCTCGGTCCGGCCGATCTGCGTGATCGCGTCGAGCGCGGCGGGGCGCGCCACGTGGTCGTCCGCGACGTCGACGTCGACAAGTTCGACGACGTCCCGGGCGACTACACGCGGATCGCCGTCGGGCCGGGCGTCCGCGAGCCGTGGCTCGACCACACCTCCGCCCACGCCGAGTCGGCGGAGTTCACGCCGGACGGCGTGACCCGGGCGTCGGACACGCTGCTGCTCTACTTCACCTCCGGCACCACCTCGCTGCCCAAGCTCGTGGAGCACACCCACGTCAGCTACCCGGTGGGCCACCTCTCGACGATGTACTGGATCGGGCTGCAGCCCGGCGACGTGCACCTCAACGTCGCCTCGCCCGGCTGGGCCAAGCACGCCTGGTCGAACGTGTTCGCCCCCTGGTGCGCCGAGGCGACGATCTTCGTCTACAACTACACGAAGTTCGACGCCGACCGGATGCTCGACGTGCTGGTGGAGAAGGGCGTGACCACCTTCTGCGCGCCGCCGACGGTGTGGCGGATGCTCATCCAGGCCGACCTGTCGCGGGTCACGGTCCCGATGCGCGAGCTGGTCGGCGCGGGCGAGCCGCTCAACCCGGAGGTCATCGAGCAGGTCCGCGCGGCGTGGGGCCTGACGATCCGCGACGGGTTCGGCCAGACCGAGTCGTCCGTGCAGATCGCGAACACCCCGGGACAGCCCGTGAAGGACGGCGCGATGGGCCGCCCGCTCCCGGGCTTCCCGATCGTCCTGGTCGACCCGGTCACCGGGGAGCGCGGCGACGAGGGCGAGATCTGCGTCGACCTGGACCGGCGTCCGACGGGCCTGATGGTCGGCTACGCCGACGACGCGGAGCGCAACGCCGAGGTGATGCGCGACGGCGTCTACCACACCGGTGACGTGGCCTCCCGCGACGAGGACGGGTACATCACCTACATCGGTCGCTCGGACGACGTGTTCAAGGCCTCCGACTACCGGATCAGCCCGTTCGAGCTCGAGAGCGTCCTGCTCGAGCACGACGCCGTCGCCGAGGCGGCGGTGGTGCCCTCCCCCGACCCGCTGCGGCTGGCGGTGCCGAAGGCCTACGTCGTGCTCTCGGGTCGCTGGGAGCCGACGCGCGACACCGCTCTGGAGATCCTGCGGCACGCCCGGGAGAACCTGCCGGGCTACAAGCGGGTCCGCCGTCTGGAGTTCTTCGAGCTGCCCAAGACGATCTCCGGGAAGATCCGTCGGGTCGAGCTGCGGAATCGGGAGAACGATCTGCGTTCCGACCCCGCCGCCACGCCCGCGGGCGAGTACCGCGACGAGGAATTCCCCGAATTGAAGTCATGATCCCCCGGCGGCCCGGTGATCCCGGGTCCCGCCGACGATGAGGAGACGTATGTCCTACGTCATCACCGACGCCTGCATCGACTACACGGACAAGTCCTGCATCGAGGAATGTCCGGTCGACTGCATCTACGAGGGCAGTCGAAAGCTCTACATCCATCCGGCCGAATGCATCGACTGCGGGGCCTGTGAGCCGGTGTGCCCGGTCGAGGCCATCGTCGAGGCCCGTGACGCCGACGACGAGCAGGAGAAGTTCGTGACCGGCGACTCCCGGTTCTTCCTCGAGCCCCTGCCCGGCCGGGACGCGAGCCTGGGAAAGCCGGGTGGCAGCAAGGCGGTGGGCGCCATCGGCGTCGACATCGAGCTCGTCGCCGAATGGCCCCGGTCCTGACTCGCCCGCGGGGGAGAACCATGTACCCCCTTCGACCGGATGAGGCCGGGAAAGATGCCGTCCATGGTATGACCATTGGACGCAAACCCCGCCACACGATTCCTGAAGGAGACCTTCTGTGAAGACCCGCGGCGCGATCCTGCGCCAGGCTCCCGGCAAGTTCGAGGTCGTCGACCTCGAACTCGATGATCCCCGCCAGGGCGAGATCCGCGTCAAGATGGTGGCGTCGGGGATGTGCCATTCCGACGACCACATGGCGACCGGTGACCTGCCCGTCGCGGTCTACCCGGTCTGTGGCGGCCACGAGGGCGCCGGCATCGTGGAGTCCGTCGGCCCCAACACCGCCGGCTACGCCCCCGGCGACAAGGTCATCTTCTCGTTCCTGCCGGCCTGCGGCCACTGCGAGTGGTGCTCCACCGGCCACCAGAACCTCTGCGACCTCGGCGCGCTGGTCCTCGTCGGCTCGCGCTGGGACGACCCGAACAGCTTCCGGATGCACCTCGACGACGGTTCGCCCGTCGGCCAGGCGCTCGGCATCTCGACCTTCAGCGAGTACACGACGGTCGCCGTCGACTCGGCCGTCAAGGTCCCCGAGGACACCCCGCTGGAGAAGGCTTGCCTCCTCGGCTGCGCCGCAGGCACGGGCTGGGGCTCGGTCGTGAGGACGGGTGAGGTCGCCCCGGGCGACACGGTCGTCATCATGGGCGTCGGCGGCATCGGGGCGATGGCGGTGCAGGCCGCGGCCACCGCCGGTGCCGAGAACGTCATCGCCGTGGACCCGGTCGCCTTCAAGCGCGAGAGCGCCCAGCGCCTCGGGGCCACCCACGCCGTGGCCTCGATGAAGGAGGCCACCGAGATCGCCCAGAGCCTGACCAACGGTCAGGGAGCGGCGCTGGCGGTGGTGACCGTCGGCGTCATCAGCGGTGACCACATCGCCGAGGCGTTCGCGTCCGTGCGCAAGCAGGGCACGGTGGTGGTCACGGCCCTGGGCAACGTGACCAACGTCGGCATCCCGGTGCCGATCCTCGAGCTCACGCTCTACGAGAAGAAGATCAAGGGCTCGCTGTTCGGCTCGGGCAACCCGCGGTCCGACATCCCGAAGATGCTGCGGCTCTACCACGCCGGGAAGCTCCAGCTCGACGAGCTCATCACCACCGAGTACGCCCTCGACGACATCAACCGGGGCTACGAGGACATGCACGCGGGCACGAACATCCGCGGCGTCATCCGCTACTGACCAGGGACACCCCGCTGCGCTCCCCAGGGGACGGGGCAGGGCCGGCGCCGCCCGGTCCTGCCTCGTCCTGTCGTCCGCGAGAGGAATCAACGGCCATGTCGACGTCGGGTCCCGCGCCGTACCGCGTGGTCATCATCGGGGCGGGTCCGTCGGGCTTCTACGCCGCCGAGGCACTGCTCGACGCCGGTGCGGAGCCGGGCGGTCCCCGCATCGAGGTCGACATGGTCGACCGCCTCGCCACGCCGTGGGGGTTGGTGCGCAGCGGCGTCGCGCCCGACCACCCCAAGATCAAGTCGGTGAGCGCGCAGTACGAGAAGACGGCGGCCCGGCCCGGGTTCCGCTTCTTCGGGCACGTCGAGTTCGGTGAGCACGTCACCCGTGACGAGCTGCTCGACCGGTACGACGCGGTGCTCTACGCCGTCGGCTCGCAGACCGAGCGACGGCTCGGGCTGCCGGGGGAGGACCTCCCCGGCAGCCTCGCGTCGGTCGACTTCGTGGGTTGGTACAACGGCCACCCCGACCACGCGGACCTCGATCCCGACCTGTCCGCCGACCGGGCCGTGGTCATCGGGGCCGGCAACGTCGCGCTCGACGTGGCCCGGATGCTGCTGCTCCCCGACGAGGACCTCCGCGCCACCGACACCGCTGACCACGCGCTGGCCGGGCTGGCCGCGTCCGCCGTCCGCGAGGTCGTGCTCTGCGGTCGGCGCGGCGCGGCGCAGGCGGCCTTCACCACGTCCGAGCTGCGCGAGCTCGCCGACATCGACGGTCTCACCCGGATCGTCGATCCCGAGCAGATCCCGGCGGCCGACGATCCGGCCGTCGCGGACCAGCCCAAGAGCACCCGGCGCAACCTCGACGTCCTGCGGGGCTGGGCCGAGCCCGGCGACGGCGCGACGGGCGACGGCCGCAGGGTTCTGGAGTTCCGGTTCCTGCGCTCCCCGGTGGAGATCCGCGGTGAGGGGCGCGTCGAGGAGATCGTGCTCGGCGTCAACCGCCTCGAGCCGGGCGAGGACGGCCGCATCCGTGCCGTCGACACCGGCGAGCGGGAGACCGTGCCGTGCGGGCTGGTGCTGCGCGCCGTCGGGTACCGGGGGGCGCAGCTGCCCGACGTCCCGTTCGACGAGGCCGGCGGCACGATCCCACACGAGGGTGGCCGGGTCGCCGGGTGCGAGCGCGAGTACGTCGTGGGCTGGATCAAGCGGGGCCCCAGCGGGATCATCGGGACGAACCGCAAGGACGCGGCCGAGACCGTCCGCCACCTGCTCGAGGACCTCGCGGAAGGATCCGGTGCACGGGGTCCGGCCTCGTCGGCCGACGAGGTCGGGGCGTGGCTGCGCACGCGCTGCCCCGATCTCGTCGACCAGGCCGGGTGGGAGGCGATCGACGCCCACGAACGCGACCGCGGCACCGGCGACGGTCGGCCGCGGGTGAAGGTGACCGACCGCGCGACCATGCTCGAACTGGCCGGGGGCGTCGCGGTGCCCGCCGGGCCCGGGTGACGAGGTGGCCGTGCAGCCGCTCCCGGCCACCGTCCCCAGCGCGCCCGGCCGTCAGGGGCTCGGGTCCGGGTGGACCCATCCGGTGCCCCGCGGCCTGCGCCGGGTGGTGGCCGCGGCGCGGATCGCCCGCGCCGGCCTGCTCGACGGCCTCGAGGGCGCCCGTCGGCGGCGCCGGGCGGCGCTGCTGACCGCGCTGCACGCCGACGGCATGACGATCCCGGAGCTCCGGGCGGCCCTCGACGACCACCGACTCGTGGCCGCGGCACTGCGCCAGGCGCTCGAGCCCGAGCCGCCGCGGCACACCCTCGTCGACATCGCCGCGCACACCTCCGCCGACGTGGCCGATGTCGCCCGGTGGTTCCGCGCCTTCGAGCGGCCGGTGACCGACGACCCAAGCGCCCGGATCTACGGCGACGACGACCTCGACGTGGCCCGCCGGCTGGACGACTACCGCCGGCTCGGACTCACCGAGCAGGAGATCCTGCCGGTGGCCCGTGCCGTGGGCCGCGGCCTGACGGGGATGGCGGACGCGATCGCCGACGTCCTGGGCTCCCGGTTCCTCGTCGAGGAACCCGACCCGGGCGAGGTCCTGGACTACGCCGTCGAGATCCGGCGCATCGCCCAGCGCGACGGACTGCACCTCGCCCACCTGCTGGCGCGGAGCCTCGCCGAGCGCATCGGTTCGCAGGTGGTGGCCGCGGCCGCCGGCACCGCCGCGCCCCGGCCGGGGGTGCGCTCGGTCGCCATCGGCTTCGCCGACATCGTGGGGTTCACCGCGCTCGGCGAGCAGCTCAGCGCCACCGAGGTGTGCGAGCTGGCCGAGCTCCTCTCGGCCAGCACCCACGAGGTGCTCACGCCTCCGGTGCGGCTCAGCAAGACCATCGGGGACGCGGTCATGCTCGTCTCCCCCGACCCGGACGCGTTGGTGGACGTGTGCCTCGACCTCAGCCGGGTGTGGCACGGGACGTCCTCGGGGCCGGCTCTGCGCATCGGCCTGGCGTGGGGGACCGCGATCCCCCACGGCGGTGACTGGTTCGGCTCCCCGGTCAACCTCGCGAGCCGGATCACGGCGGTCGCCCGGCCCGGGACGGTCCTGGCGGACCACGAGCTCCGGAGCGCGTGTCGGCGGACGGCCGGCGACGTCGTCGAGTGGACCCCGACGGCCAGACGCCGGTTCAAGGGCTTCTCGCAGCGCCGTCAGCTATACCGGCTGGACCGGGGCACGTACGACGCCGCCTGACGCGCCGACCACGGGACCCGACGACGTGGACGGACGAGAACGACGACCGACCGGATCACCCGGCTGACGGCAGCCGGCGCATCGAGGAGGGTCCTTGACCTACGACTCCATCTTCCGACAGGGCCTGTTCGACGGAAAGGTCGCGATCGTGACCGGCGGGGGGAGCGGCCTCGGCCGCTGCACCGCCCACGAGCTGGCCGAGCTGGGCGCGACGGTGGCGATCGCCGGTCGCGACGTCGACAAGCTCGCGACCGTGCAGAAGGAGATCGAGGACGCCGGCGGGACGGTGTCGGTCCACCGGTGCGACATCCGCGTGGAGGACGAGGTCACGGCGCTGATCGACGGCGTCCTCGACCGGCACGGGCGGATCGACGCGCTGGTCAACAACGCCGGCGGGCAGTACCCGAAGCCGCTGGCGGACATCAGCAGCAACGGGTTCGAGGCGGTCGTGCGGCTGAACCTGTTCGGTGGGTTCATGACGATGCGCGAGGTGTACAACCGCTGGATGGCCGAGCACGGCGGTGCCATCGTGAACGTCATCGCCGACATCTGGCACGGCTGGCCGAACTTCTCCCACTCCGGGGCCGCCCGCGGGGGCATGCTGACCCTCTCCGAGAGCGCGGCCTCCGAATGGGCGCCGGCCGGCGTCCGCGTGAACTGCGTGGCGCCGGGCGGGATCGAGAGCAGCGGCTTCGACACCTATCCGCCGGAGGCCCAGCACGTCGTCCTGGACTTCCCGAAGACGATCCCGCTGCAGCGCTACGGCAACGTCGCCGAGGTGTCGGCCGCCATCGTCTATCTCCTGTCCCCGGCCGCCGCCTACGTCACCGGGAGCTGTCTGCGCGTGGACGGTGGGGCCCCGAACGCCCGCTACTGCTGGAACCCGCCGCGGCCCCACGACAACTCGCAGCCCTTCGAGGCCTTCCCGCTGCAGGAACGACCGCGGCTGCTGCAGGAGTCCACACCGCCGGAGAGCCCCTAGATGAATGAGTCCGATTAGATCTTGGGGTGTGTCGTTCACCTGAACGTGGGCGGAGGGCGCCAAAGGTCATTGTGTGACGAACGACCGTGACGCCCTCCTGACCGCACTCTATGTCCACCTCGAGGATCGTGT